>NZ_JCACKS010000227.1:0-41516 GCF_059505505.1 Pelatocladus sp.
AGCGTTTAAAAGCTTTTGACTATTTTTAGTTTGTACTCACCCGTGGTCGATTACAGCAATGCTGGTAGTAGTATGAACTTTTTTAGCCATTCCAATGTGAACTTTACAGTTGGAAGCGATAGTAGAATCGCACTAGATACAACAGGTGTTGGTGATGCAGTTGTAGCTGGCTTTTTGTATGGTTTATTAGAAGGAGAAACTATTAAAGGATGTGCTGACCTTGCATTTATCCTCGCAACACATGTATCTACCAGATTTGGAGCAAGAGCAGGACTTCTCGATAAATATTCGTTGGCGGCGGAAAGAAGCAAACTTGGATAAGCTGTTTATGAAGCTTACACAGTGGATTGAATCAGCGATGCGATCGCCGCCTCAACTCGCTCCCAACCTGTAGGTGAACTGAAATCCAAGCCCATAAATGTTTTGCTGACTTTAGTACGCAGCACTAGATAGACGATTCCTGCTACTAAAACAGCACTGATTGCAGGAATATCTTGATCTTCAGGGAACGAACACTTCTGTTTGAGAAAATTAAGGCTATCTAACGCCATAGAATCGCGGACATTGGCCAGTTCACGAGTTAGTTCATTGCCTTCTAGCAATTCCCAACGCATAATCTCTTGTGTAATTGGTCGTTCTTTTAAATCATCTAGCAATCGTATTAATAGGTAGATCATCCAATCAGCTAGAGACTCAGCATCAGCAGTTGTTTCATCACCAATCAGCGCCTCAGCAGTGATCCAATAGTCTCCCTCTTTGCCAAACTTTTGCAGTAGAGATGGCAAATTCTCAAAATATCGGTAAATCAATACTTTATCAACACCAGCCTCACGAGCGATCGCATTCACACCTAATTGCTGAAATCCAGACTCTGCCAACAGTTTGCCCACCGCCGCCAAAATTCGAGCTTTGGTTTCCTCTTTATCACGCATCATGAATAGTTCTTATCTACTTGTCACTTCTTGGTGACTATGATACCTTGTCACCAAGGAGTGACTTTTACACTACTATTGCTTCCCTGTGAGAAGTAGACATGCAGAAAATTGCTTTTGACTTGGATGTTTATTCTTATCAAATTGATTTCATTGGACACGTAAACAATGCTGTTTATATCCAGTGGATGGAAATAGGACGAACTAAGCTATTAGAAACAGTGGGAATGGCGACCCATGAAATTTTTCAGCAGGGTTTCGTACCGATTTTAGTTCATACCAGTATTACCTACAAATCACCATTGTATTTAGGCGATCGCGTGCAAGTAGAACTCTGGCTGTCTCAACTGCGAAATGCTTCTGCCATCATGCAGTTTCGTTTCTACAATAGTCAACAAGTGCTGGCGGCTGAGGGACTACAAAAAGGATTGTTCGTTGACAAGCAAACTATGCGTCCAAGGCGACTTTACCCAGAGGAACGTGCTTTATTTGCTCGATACTTAGATGCAAGCACTGAAACTAGCTAGCGATTTTAACAGAGTGTATGGAGTTGTACGATCGCAATCGTTGAACATACGCCCTAATAAGAATCAGGCGATCGCTCACCTTAAGTATGAAATATTATTCATCTCCTGTAAGCAGTTTTGTAAACGCGATATGCTCTTGGGGGTTTGCGACTACCAGTAGGCGATCGCCTGACTCAAGGGTGAATTCACCAGTTGGGTAGCGATAGAGTTGTTTGTTGCGTTCAATTGCCATAATAGTGGCTCCGGTTAAACGGCGAGCGTTGGTTTGAGCTAGACTCAATCCTACAAAAAAAGAATCTGAATGTAAGATATACCAATTATGTTGTAGCCCTGCGATCGCCACTTCCAGATCAGCCGCGCCCCAGTACTGCGATCGTTCCGGTAAAATGTCTCGATACCGTCCACGGCGATAACGATTCACGACTTGCTGCACTGCATAGGTAGAATCCCCCAACTTCAACAGCATATGTGCGCCCATTTCTAGAGAAGCTTCAAATTCTGGTTGAACCACCTCTTGAGCGCCCAGTTGGTAGAGCGAATCAATTTCGTCATTCACATGAGCGCGGACGGTAATATCTAAATCTGGTGCTAGACTTAAAGCACGCTTCAAAGTTAGTCGAGTTGCCATTGGATCAGGTAGAGCGATCGCCATTGCTTTGGCTTGAGTGATATTGGCTTTTTCCAAAACTAACGAGCTCGAAGCATCTCCAAAAAGATAGGGAATCTTCCGCTCTCTTAAAGTTTGGAGAGCGGCTTCATTATTGTCAATTACTAGGATTTTATGTCCCTGAAAATACAGCATCCTGACAAGAGTTTGCCCTACCCTACCATATCCCACCACTAGCACATGGTTGACAAGTTCTTCTTCTAACCCAACTAGGTGAGGAGAATTGTTCAACTGCAATAACGAATTGATCTGGGGGAACCGTTCTAACCACTGAAGCAGATACGGTGTTACCTTCAGCATAAAGGGCGCGAGCAATAAGGTTGTAGCTGTGGTTCCTACGGTCAATCCATAAAGTCTAGACGAAAATAGTCCCTCACTTTGAGCGACACCTGCTAACACAAAGGAGAATTCTCCAATTTGGTTGATACCAATACCGACTGTAAGCGCCATTTTCAAGGAATAGCCAAACCCCTTGATAATTAATGCAACAATCGCTGCTTTCCCAATCATAGTAATGGCTATTAACCCGATTAATATCCCAGCATTGGCAAACAAGAAAGCAGGATCGATTAAGAGTCCAATCGAAACAAAAAACAGAGTCGCAAAAACATCTCGCATCGGTAGAACCCGATCAAGGGCATGATCGGCATACTCTACATTAGAAATCATTAATCCTGCGACAAATGCACCCATAGCGATACCTAAACCGATAGCGTAGGTGAATAGCGCAATTCCTAAGCAAAGTACCAAAATTCCCAGTAGAAATAATTCCTGAGATCCCGTTTGAGCAATTAATCGAATTAGGAACGGAATCACCCACTTTCCGGCTAAAATTGCCCCGCTCAGAAAAAGTACCACTTTGAGCAGTGCAGCAAATAAAGCAATACCGATCATCTCGGTTGGTTGGGTCAAGGCAGGAAGGACTGCCAGCATCAGTCCTAAGCCAAGGTCTTGTACAATAAGAATCGCCAGCATAATTTGTCCATGAATGGTCTGGACTTCATTCCCCTCAATTAAACTTTTGAGTACGACTGCTGTTGAGGATAGAGAAAGCACAGCACCCAGAAAAATCGCCTGGGGAAATGTCTCGACCCAGCCTGTCAAATACGCGAGTCCTCCTCCGAGTAGAATCGTGAGTAAGATTTGCAGCGATCCACCACCAAGGGCGATCATCCGTAACCGCAATAGGTCTTTGAGGGAAAACTCAACACCCAGAGCAAACAACAATAAGGCTACCCCAACTTCGGATAGCACTTGAATATCCCCCTCAAGTGTGACAAGCTTTAACCCTGCTGGACCGACAACCATACCTCCGAGCAAATATCCAAGTAACACGGGCTGATGCAAACGATTGACCAGATACCCTCCGCTTACCGCAACCCCTAACACTGTTACCATTTCGACAATCAGTGTTAATTCACCAGCCATCGATTCTCTTTCCTTAAATATTTTCTACAGGGTATCGTTTTTTAAATCATACCTAGCGAAGTTCGTTTGTATGTTTGCCAGAAGGTACAACGAACACTATAAAATAATATAGTTAATAACATAGCCCTAAGTCGGCTTTTTTACGTCAATTGATTTAATAAATGCATTCATATAGTTATCAAAGGGAGCATTTTGTTATGGATATGCAAGTCCTGAGAGAACGTGCGGAACTTAGCCGTGCAGAAGTCGCTTTCAGGCTTGCAATCAGTGAAACCAGTGTTCGCAACTGGGAAGCAGGGCGTACAGAACCGACAATGACGCCGAAAAAATACTTAGAAGCGTTGCGACTATTTAAATGCACACCAGAAGAATTGGCAGCAGCCAGCGAAAAATCTATCAACCAGCGACATAAACGTAAACCAGGAAGACCGAGGAGATTTCCCAATAATCAATTAAATCAAGTAACACCTATGCCTGATACACCAACTGCTGAGATGCGGCTATAGCTCAATCAAATCAGAGATACTACTATCTTAATGTTTATGAAAAATTCATGAAATTATTGATAAAATTTATACCATATAGGTGCAAATGAGGTAGAAGGCTTTGTAGGCGTCTTTTGCCACACTTTTCCCAAAATTAATGCTGGTACACAAAAGTTTGCGTTGAGCGAATTATCCGCAATAGACGTAGAATATTCCTGTGGCAACAATTTAACGATTTGCATAGCAATTTGTGTGTCACTCCAAGAGCATAAGTTTTGAGATATACCCGAAGTTATCAAATAAATTCATGTGTTTCACACACATTGAGAACAGCAGCATCGCTGACCGTATTTCCAGCTCAAGCACGATAAGATTCTAAAACAATAAATTTATAAGAGGTCGAATGGCAGAAACACTACTCTTCAACGCCTTAAAAGAAGCCATTGATGAAGAAATGGCGCGTGACTCCACAGTATTTGTACTTGGTGAAGATGTGGGACATTATGGTGGTTCCTACAAAGTGACAAAGGACTTGTATCAAAAATACGGAGAACTCCGAGTTTTAGATACTCCTATTGCGGAAAACAGCTTCACTGGTCTAGCTGTAGGTGCAGCAATGACCGGGTTACGACCAATTATAGAAGGCATGAACATGGGTTTTTTGCTCCTTGCCTTTAATCAAATTGCCAACAACGCCGGGATGCTACGCTATACTTCCGGCGGTAACTACAAAATTCCCATGGTAATTCGTGGTCCTGGGGGTGTAGGGCGTCAACTTGGTGCTGAACATTCCCAACGATTAGAAGCTTACTTCCAAGCTGTACCAGGATTGAAGATTGTAGCTTGTTCTACACCTTACAACGCCAAAGGATTGCTCAAATCTGCTATTCGCGATGAGAATCCAGTCCTATTTTTTGAACACGTCCTACTTTACAACTTAAAAGAAAACCTACCAGAAGAAGAATACTTCCTACCTCTGGATAAAGCAGAAATTGTACGACGTGGTAAAGATGTCACAATCCTCACTTACTCACGGATGCGTCATCATGTCACACAAGCCTTGAAAACTTTGGAAAAACAAGGTTATGACCCAGAGGTTATTGATTTAATATCTCTCAAACCCTTAGATATGGAAACGATAGGGGCATCTATACGCAAAACCCATCGAGTGATTATAGTTGAAGAGTGTATGCGAACAGGAGGCGTGGCAGCAGAATTAATTGCCTCAATTAACGAGCGCTTTTTTGATGAGTTGGATGCACCTGTACTGCGGCTTTCTTCTCAAGATATTCCCACACCTTACAACGGTATGCTGGAAAGATTGACAATTGTTCAACCAGAGCAAATTGTCGAAGCTGTAGAAAAAATGATCGCTTTGCGAGTTTAGAACCGGGGATTGGGGATCAGGTATTGGGGATCAGGTATCGGAACAGTTATTTATTGTCCCCCTTGTCTCTCTTGTCCTCTCCCCAATCCCCAATCCCCAATCCCCGATCCCTGATCGCTAAAATAATCATAAAGTTATCAAAGAGCGTTATCATATCGTTTGTCGCAGCGAGTTATGGTATGCAAAGACAGCGATCGCTATTAGCTTTAATTTTAGTTTTGGTGATTGCCGCAATAGCGGTAATTGCCACAATTCCTATACCGCTTGGCTTAGACTTGCGGGGAGGTTCGCAACTGACAATTCAGGTGAAGTCAACACCAGAAATTCCACGGATCACTGAACGAGAATTAGAAGCTGTCAAAAGTGTCGTGGAAGGTCGTGTCAACGGTCTTGGTGTCTCTGAACCTGTAATTCAAACAGTTGGCGAAGATAAGATTTTAGTGCAGCTACCCGGAGTTAATGATCCAGAGGACGCAGAACGAGTACTAGGTAGTACAGCACAGTTAGAGTTTCGCCAACAAAAACCAAATACAGAAACTCAGTTACTTGCTTTACGAAGTTCTCAACTAGAATTCAAACAAAAGCAGCAGGAATTAAGAAACTCTCAAGACACCGCAGCGATCGCCCAAAATAAAGAAGCGCTGCAAAATAACAGCAAAGCGATCGCAGAACTTTTTGAGAGTACCAACCCGCCACTCACTGGTCAATACCTCAAGGATGCCCGTGGTGAGCCAACATCAGGTAATAATTGGGAAGTAGCCATTCGCTTTGACCAAAAAGGTGGTGAACTTTTCGCCTTACTCACCAAAAATCTTGCTGGAACTGGTCGCAGTATTGGTATTTTTCTTGACAACGAACTAATTAGTTCTCCTGTAGTTGGGCCTGAATTTGCTGCTACAGGTATTAGTGGTGGTGGAGCTGTAATTACAGGTAACTTTACACCTCAACAAGCCAGTGAATTAGGTATACAACTCAAAGGTGGTTCTTTACCAGTACCAGTAGAAATTGGTGAGATCCGTACAGTTGGGGCAACATTAGGTAAAGATAGTATCCAAAGCAGCATCTGGGCAGGTGTCGGCGGTCTCATCTTAGTTCTCATATTTATGGTAATTTACTACAGATTACCAGGAGTAATTGCGGACATCGCACTAGTCATTTATGCCCTGTTGACTTGCGCTTGTTTTGCTCTGCTGGGCGTTACACTTACCCTACCCGGAATCGCAGGTTTTATCCTGAGTATTGGGATGGCAGTTGATGCTAATGTACTTATATTTGAACGTACACGGGAAGAATTACGAGCAGGCAAAACTTTATACCGTTCTGTAGAATCTGGCTTTTACCGCGCCTTTTCTAGTATTTTAGACAGTAACGTCACGACCTGGATTGCTTGTGCTGCGCTGTTTTGGTTGGGTTCTGGTTTAGTCAAAGGCTTTGCTCTAACTCTTGCTTTAGGTGTAGCGGTCAGTATGTTCTCAGCAATTACCTGTAGTCGGACATTAATGTTTTTGGCAATTTCTATTCCTTCCTTACGCAAACCTGGACTATACTCTCCTGATGTGCCAGCCTCAAATAAGACGGAGGTGGCTCGATGAAACTGAGTATCAACAAATCGCGATCGCTATGGTGGATAATTTCTGGCATCATTATTCTTGCTGGTATCATCTCTATGGTGATTTCCTACCAGCAAATAGGCGCACCCCTACGCCCTAGTCTAGATTTTGTTGGTGGTACACGCTTGCAGTTTGAACGAGATTGTACAAACCCAGATAACTGTAGTAAAGCCATTGATATCAACGAAGTTCGGGAAGTAGCCAACGCCCAAGGACTTGGTGATAGCAGTATTCAGATTATTGCTGATAAGGATACACGCAAAGATAACGGCGTATTAATTCGTACTAAAGCTTTGGATGTAGAAAAACGTACCAGTTTACAAAATGCTTTAAGCGAAAAAATAGGCAGCTTTGACCCACAAAAAACCCAAATTGACACTGTTGGTCCTACGATTGGACGGGAACTGTTTAGGAGTGGTGTAATCGCGCTTATAGTCTCATTTGTAGGTATAATAGTTTACTTAAGTTTTCGTTTCCAGTTAGACTATGCCATCTTTGCGATCATTGCTCTATTTCACGATGTCTTAATTACAGTAGGGATTTTCTCGATTCTGGGTTTGGTCGCAGGTATAGAAGTAGATAGCCTATTTATCGTTGCTTTGCTAACGATTACAGGTTTTTCTGTGAATGACACCGTGGTGATTTATGACCGAATTCGGGAGACACTAAAAACAAATCCTAATCGTCCCATTGCTGACATTGTAGATGATGCAGTTAACCAAACTCTTGCACGGTCAATCAATACAACCTTAACAACCTTGCTGACGTTGTCTGCGATCTTCCTCTTTGGTGGAGCAACCCTGAAATTCTTTTCCCTAGCTTTAATTATTGGCTTCACGATGGGCGCGTATTCCAGTATTTTTATCGCCAGTACTTTTTTAGCTTTGTGGCGAGAACGTAAAGGACAACCCGTCGTTTCTCCAACTTCTGAATCTATAAATAGTTAGTGTAAGTTGTTAGTTGAGTTGTTAGTTTTCTTCCTTGTCCTCTTTGTCCTCCCTATCCTTGTCCCCTCTCCCTCGCCTATGGATGAACCAGAAAAATTCTTACCTAGTGAAAACACAGATATTACTTTTGTTAAACAAGTACAAAAGCTACATCTGTTAACAGTGTATAGTAGATGGTTGTTTGTTGGCTTTTTATGGCTGACTATTGTGCCTTGGTGCTTGTGGAGTTTACGTGAAGAGATAGCTTTGTGGCAACAATATTTTACTTGGGTGGCGGTCAGATATGGACTTTTTTTCCATCCATTTGCCACTCTTGGTTTAGCTTTCTGTATCGGAATGACAGTTGCTGTTTTGGTTTGGCAAAGCCGTAATATTCTATTTGGATTACCGTTGCAGGATCAGGAACGTCTAGAAAATCAGGTTTTTCGGATACGTCAACAGGGGCCAAGTCATCCTTTGTGGAAATGGATATGTCAGTAAACCTTGAATTATTAGTAAAAAAATAGTTGCGATATCAGCATAAAGGCTGTATCTTCAAAGCGAAACTCAGCAAAAGTACTGCCTAAATTGGTGTGATGATTACTTCTTCTCAAATTCAATTAAGCGATCGCAAGTCAAAAATCGACCTTTACCAACTCCAGCAGCTGTTAGATATTTCAACTTTTTGGGCAAAAGAACGCAGTACTGAAGATTTAGAGGTAGCGATTGCTAACAGTGACCCCGTGATCAGTCTTTGGGATGGACAACAACTAATTGGCTTTGCTAGAGCAACTTCCGATTGTATTTATCGCGCTACAATTTGGGACGTTGTGATTCATCCAGATTATCGCGGTAACGGACTGGGCTGTAAATTGATAGAAACAGTTCTGAGTCATCCTCGTCTCCAACGAGTAGAACGCGTCTACTTAATGACTACTCACCAACAAGAATTCTATGAAAAAATTGGCTTTCAACAAAATTCCACTACTACAATGGTGTTTTACAGTTAACAGTTATCAGTTCTCAGTGATCAGAATTTTTTGATTACTGAGAACTGATAACTGTTAACTGATAAATTGAGGGATCGTTATTTGCAATCTAGCCATGTCTTCAGCTTGTTGTGTAGTCAGAGAAAATGGAACAATTTCTAAATTTCCCCCCATCACTCCTAAAATAGTTTGATTGAGTAAGAACTTCATTCCGGGGTCGAAAGTAATATTTTCTTCCTCAGTTTCAGCAACCTGATTTTTAGATGAAATTAAATCTATTGGTTCACTGTGTAAAATACCCTGTTTAGGTACATCTAGCCAGACATAAACAAAATTATCTGTAGATGAAGTTTGGGAAGAAATATAAATATTACCTTCCTCTATTTGAGCGATCGCACTTTCGATTAAGTTAATTAATACTTGTTTGAACCAACGAGAATCCACAACCACTTTCAAATCTGATTCTGGTAATAAGACTTTGAAAGGGAAATTGCGATTTTCCGCCAGCATGTAAGTTAAATCATAAACTTCCTGCAACAGTTCTGTAAGCGATCGCGGTTGCAAGTCGAGTTTATTTGTACCATGTTCTAATCTGGCAACTGTGAGAATTTCATCAATTAATTTCAGTAGCTTCAGTGTTCGATCATGAGCTTGTTTGATAAATTCTCGTTCTTCTTCTGGATCTTCACACAGATTTGCCAAAATTAATTGCTGTAAACCAATTAAACCATTGATTGGCGATCGCAATACGTGGGTAGTCCGCGCCAAATACCCCGCTTTAAACTGGCTCATTTCTCGCGCCATTTCATACGCTAGTTGAGTCTGTTTAATCTGTTGTTGGAGTTTCACAACATCTTGTTTTTCTGCTGGTAGTACTGGGGATGAACTAGATGGCCTATTTATACGTGCCAATAATCCAGCAATACCCAATCCTAATAAAAGTCCGGCTCCGAGATCTACCCAGTTACTCCAATTCATACATTCGGCAAATATCAACTTTTTAACAGTAATCATTTATCAGTTATCAGTTATCAGTTAACAAGCTTAATCACTGATAACTGATCATTGATTTAATCCAGCTTAACTCCTCCTTGCCGCAAAATCTGCCAATTCATTCCAGTCCATTTGGCAACAGTGGAAGGTACTCCATTTCTTGGTATTTTATTTTCATATTCTGTACTAGCCAAAGCCAGAACTTCAGGGAATTGGGCTGTGATTTCTGTCATTGTTTGCAAAGGTGGCTGGCCTGACAAGTTAGCACTAGTGGTAGCGAGAGGGCCTGTTTGTGCTAATATCTTTTGAGCGATCGCACAATCAGGAACTCGGATACCAATGGTCGTTGCATCTATAGGATTCATCACTCTTGGAAGCCGTGTAGAGGCTGGTAAAACTAAAGTCAGCGCCCCTGGCCAATATTTCTGAGCAACTTCTTGCCAAATTTGATACTCTTGTTCGCTACCTTTAACAAAAGCCCAGAGTGCTTCTGGATGAGCCGCCATTAAAATTAATGGTTTATCTTGAGTGCGTTGTTTAGCTTGAAAAATTAAGGTCGCCTGCTCTGGTAAACTTGCCAAAGCGGGAACAGTGTCTGTAGGAAAACTGATTAATCTACCTGCTTTTACAGCAGCTACGAGCGTATCGAAAGAAACTTGTGCCATTTCAAAATTATGAATTATAAATTATGAATTATGAAAATTAATTTTTATTTCATAATTTATAAGCAAGGGCAAAACGGTCGATACCAGCTAAATCAGCATGAATTTCAATATTGCAGTAGCTACCTTGATTTTGTAGCATCTCCCGTACTGCATCCGCTTGTCCGGCCATCATCTCTACAAGCCACACTCCACCTGATTTTAAATAACTAGGGGAAGTTTCGATTAAATAGCGGATACAGTCTAAACCATCATCACCACCATCAAGTGCCATATGTGGCTCATGATTGACAACTTCTGGTTGCAGGGTTGACATGGTACTGGTAGGGATATAAGGGGGGTTTGACACCATCCCACTGAATTGTCCTTTTAAAGACTCCAGTGGTTCCCACCAATAGCCTTGATAAAAGTTGATGCGATCGCTCAGTCCAGCATTCTGAGCATTAATTTGAGCGATCGCAATTGCTGCTGATGAGTAGTCAACCGCGTGAATTGTCGCTTTGTGCAAAGCATCTGCTAGCCCAATGGCGATCGCTCCACTACCGCTTCCTAAATCGACCCAGTGTCCTTGTTGGAGGCTCAGATTTTCCTTACTCTTGGCTACTGCTGCAACAGTAATATCAATCAAACATTCAGTTTCTGGTCTTGGGATTAAAACCGCAGGAGAAACTGTAATTTTAAATTGTCGCCAAGGTGTAACTCCTGCAATGTATTGTATTGGCAGGCGTTCTTTTAATCGTTTTTGCCACAAAATATCTAGTTCTTCTAAAGGTAGCTGCAACTGGATATGCGATCGCTCTTTAAACGACTCCAAACGTAGTGCCAAACGATCTAACCCAGCTATTTCTTGTAATAGCCAGTCTACTTCGACAGGTGATACATCAGCAGTAATCGAGGCTGCGATCGCTGCTTGACGCCATTCCCAAAGTTGCAAACCAGAAATTTCTTTTGCTTGTTGCTCTACCATGATGAACAGTTATTAGTTATCAGTTATCAGTTATCAGTTAACTGACTCTCTTTTTCCCCGACTAAATATCACGAAGTCTAATGTATGGGAATAATATCAATCTGATAACTGTTAACTTTTTACTGATAACTGATCGGGCTAGTTATTTTTTCGGTTGAGTGGGTGTTGTAGCAGCAGGTTTGGGCTTGATAGCTGGTGTAGCAGCTGTGTTAGGTGCATTAGTCCTTGGCTGCTTGCTGATATATTCTAAGCTCTCAGAAGATGGTACTAGAGTAACTTGCTTCAACCACTCGTCATTTTTTTGCTGTAACGTTTGGATGACGCCTTCAATATCAACTACTTGAATTTCAGCTTTGGGAATATCTTTCTTAATCTGGTTCAATAGACCCTGGGCGTCCTTTTGACTGAGAAACAGAGGTACAATTTCCTGATTGTTAGAACGTCGTTTGACTGAAACGTATCCTTTATCTGCCGATTGGACAATAAACACAGGTACGATTAACTGTTTGACCTCTTGACCCTTTTGGCGTAGTAGTGTGACTGCTCCCTGAAGGTCTTGTTGTCCAGGTTGCAGTGCAAATAAGACGCGGTCTGGTTTATTTTTATCTTCTTGCAGCTTTTTATAAATAACCCCCATTGGTACTGGTTTTACTTGCAGAGTTTTTACCATGTCCACAATCTTCGGGTCTTTTTGTTTCCGCAGTTCTTCTAAAAAAGCCTGTGCTTCCTGTCCGTTCATAAAAACATCTGCCACCGTAGTATTTTTTTGTCCATTTTGGGCAGCAGGTAGAGTACGAGTTAGCGGTACACCTTGAGGATTAGTAAGAAGAAAAACAGGTACTTCATTCAGTTTTTCTGCTATTTGTTGTTCTGGTAATGCTAGTACTGGGGCATTTCCGCTAAAAACTATTGCCAGCAGAGTACTCCCCACTAAACCTAATGTTGTACCCCAGCGAACCAATGATTTCATGACTTCTCCTAGCATCAATATTTTTAATTAAATCAAAGGAATAGTTATATTCGCACAGAACCGACTAGTTTCTGTTATGGTATCTGTTTTGCTAGTGGATTGTGCAATTGTCTGTTTGTCTATTTCGCCTAAAAATTGACAAACTTCAAACTAACGTAGATAGATGCCTGCTATATGTTGCTTTCAAAAGGGAACATCCCAAATTTTTCAATATACTGCGCTTGGGTTTAAACCCCTAGCTCTCGTAGCACAAGTCGTCTTTCTACGACTCAAATAAATCAAACAGTCTGCTTAAGCATACTTTAGCTATAAGACTCTTTGATTTTAATTGCAGGTGGGTTCTTTGAACATTTGAGATGCTCCTTTTCAAAAGACGAAAACTTTTCCACTCATGAAGGCGACAAATGCCATTTTATTGCCTTACTATGCCATACTTGACGCCACATGCAAGTCATTCGTTCCATCTACCACATGAAATCACTGCCTTAATTTACACATATCCCCAAAGAAATTCAATTTGTTGTTTTTACCTCAAAACTAGGCTAACAGCAAAATTACAGAGTTTTCTTCTACCGCAAAAATAAGCAAAGAAAGTGCAAATATAATTACCAAAAATTTTTGCAAATCTCTCAGATTAAAATATAGTCAATTTTTGTTTATTTATGAGAAAAACTAAATACTTTATGTTTCTATGTCTAGAACTGGAGGAATAATATTTAACCAACCAAAGTTGGAGGTGATAAATGACAGATTATGTTATGAATTGCGATCGCAATATCTACTTAGTATAACTATCAACATAGCTTAATAATAACTATAAGTCTGTTTTAGATTTCTCTTCTTTATCCTTATATAGGATTCTTATTTGATTTGTGTTGGCGTGGCCTGCCCTCTGCGCTTACAGAATTCAGTACAGTTGATTTTAAGCTTCTCTGTTAAATCGGGATGACAGGATTTGAACCTGCGGCATCCTGCTCCCAAAGCAGGCGCGCTACCAAGCTGCGCTACATCCCGTTGATTTCCTTTAATACTTTATCACATTTGAATGCATTAAAGTAAAACACAAACTAAATTGTAGATATTTATTCTACAGCTTAGTACTATGTAGATTTACTTTTGTGCAAACAATAGATAAATTTATAAGAAACTTGCCCATATGTCAAGTGACATGCTCTTGGCGCTGCCGCAAATTGACAGCGCGGGCTTCTCACTGACTGATTACTGAGGATACCAGAACATACCTTTAATACCTTCTGGATCGGACATAAAACCCAAACTTCGATAGAAGTCTACAACATGGGGGTCAGCAAACAGAGTCACATTGCTAATTTCTTCACTCCTCAGTTTTTTGAGTACGTATTTCATCAGTGCTTTACCCAGTCCTTTACTTTGAAATTCTGGATGAACTACCACATCCCAAATCGTGGCATTAAAAGCATGATCTGAGGTGGCACGGGCAAAACCAATGAGCCGCCTTTTATTACCTCGCACTTGCCACATGGAAGCAACGAGAAAACTATGCTCAATAGCTTTTTTGACTTTTCTTAAAGGACGACGCGACCAACCAACCGCATCACATAGTTCTTCAAGTTCATATAAATCAATATCTCGTTCTGTACTAAAAACAATGCGAGCCTCCTGGGTAGAAGCTTCTTTGACACCATTGGAATTACCAACAGTGTCCACTGTATACTCTTCAAAGGAAGTAGTTTTACTTGTTGCGATCGGTTCAGAAGCACTAAACCAAGTTTTCCAAAAACCCATGCCAGCGTGGTTCGGGTAGTATAACTGAATTGGTTTCTAATGAAAGAGTGTTTCTTAACGCTTAACTGAAATTTATGTCTAAGTATCTCTCACATCCGGGATTTTTGGTCTTGTTGAGATTTTCAATGACAATTATTCAGTAATCGTTTACTTCACATCAATCATTTTCAACTTTAGCATTTTGTGATAAAGCTAGGAGAAATTAAGCCAAAGCACAACTATTTTGAAAATAGGGTGTAGATCTGTAAAGGTGTAGAGGTGTAAAAAGAGTCAAACAATTTTGGATTTTAGATTTTGGAAAATGGAATTGACCCCACAGATAAATCGGGGGGCTTGAGGATGGTCAGGCTACTTAAAACTAAATAACACACAAAATATAATTAACGCTTTAGATTTGATCACAGCAAGCAAGGCTTACTTCCAACAATGGCTTCTGGTTTAAAATCTTCGACACTGGAACTCCTAAAGCGCTTTAATCGCGCATTTCCTCAGTTTTATGAACAATTTGTCAGTAGTGAGATTCAACTGCAAAATTTGCGGTTGGCCTACCGCCTCTATAAAAGCAAACGCGCGGTTATTGAACTGAAGCCAGAAGGTAGCAAAAGTGCCTTGCATTTCGCTTACCGTAACCAATCGTTTCTGTTGAGCGATATATTTGGTGTACTAGCGGCTTATGGGCTAACGATTCACGGTTTAAGCTTATACGGTCAGATCAAATCGCCGATGTTAGTATTTATCAAACTATTGGTTTCTCGTGGTAGTAAAGCTTTGAGCGAGAAAACATCAGAAAATGTTTGTCGCGCTATTCGAGAGGCTTTAGCAGGGCGATTTGAAGTAGAAGAAATGCTGGCAGTAGAATTTAATCTCGATGTTGGTTTAGAGCAGGTACAAACTGAATTTTATGTTGATCCAGTCTTTCATCTACCGGCTTTAGTAATAGAGGCTGATAACCAACCAGGATTATTTTATAAAGCGATGTATGCCATTTGGCAGGAAGACCTTTTGGTAGTGAATGCCAACTTGTTAGTATGGCGTGGACGTACGCGCTTGATTCTCTACTTGTTAGGACCGAATGAAAGTCTCATTCCAGAATACTTGGGTCACAAAATTGCTGAAGGCGTGCGACATAGATTATTGGGCAAGTGAAAACGTCAACCCCCTTCAGGGGAATTCAAAATTCAAAATTCAAAATTCAAAGTCACTTGTCTTGGTTTTTTGAGTTTTGACTTTTAACTAAGTCGTACTCACTCTTCAGAGTACGATAGAAGTATGGCTACCATCGAAATCTTGGGCGTTCCACACGCATACGAACTTACAGTTCCCACGTCCTATCCCCATACTTTGGTATTTGTTCACGGTTGGCTCAATAGTCGTGGTTATTGGCAACCTGTGATTTCTCGCTTGTCAGGTGATTTTCAGTGTCTATCCTATGATTTGAGGGGTTTTGGCGAATCCCAGTCTAAGAAATATACCGATTTTATTCATCAGGGAGTTTCTTTTGAACTGGGTTCTATTCACCGCAGTGACTTTGTGAATCCATTCGAGTCCCTTTACACGCCAGCCGCCTATGCACAGGATTTAAATGTTCTGTTGGAACAGCTAAATATTACTAGTGCTTGGCTTGTTGGTCATTCTTTGGGAGGTACGATCGCTCTATGGGGAACTGCTCAAAAGCCTGATCGCATTCGAGGAGTGATCTGTATCAACTCTGGTGGTGGAATTTATCTCAAAGAAGCCTTTGAGCAGTTTCGTTTAGCAGGTCAACGATTTTTACAAATTCGTCCTCGATGGCTTAGTCAAGTACCTTTAATTGATTTGCTGTTTACTAGAGCTAGTGTGGTACGTCCCTTAGAACGCTACTGGGCCCGTCAACGGATCATTGATTTCATTAGCGCTGATCCAGAAGCAGCTTTAGGAGCATTGTTGGATTCTACAACAGAGGATGAAATTAACCGTTTACCTCAGCTAGTATCCCAACTAAAACAGCCAATTTATTTCCTTGCGGGTACTCAAGATAAGGTAATGGAACCCAAATATGTCCGTCATTTAGCAAGTTTTCATCCATTGTTTCAATACAGTGGGAACAATGTGATCGAAATTCCTAATTGTGGGCATCTAGCTATGTTAGAGCAACCAGACGCGGTCGCTGACCACATCCGCTCAATTGTTTTTCAACACTCGGAAATAGGGGTTAGGGATTAGGGATCAGGGATTGGGGGTAAGAGATCGGGGATCAGGGAAGACACGGGGGACAGAGGAGAATTCTTTAACAAGTCTCTTCCCAATCCCCAATCCCCAATCCCCAATCCCCAATCCCCAATCCCCTACCTCCGATACAACTCCATTACCTGTGTTAATCCGAGGCGAGACTGAACACCAAGAGTTAAAGGTGAGGTATGACCTCGGCTTAAATGATCACAGGCGGCACAACCAATCATAGCGGCGTTGTCGGTGCAATATTTGAGGGGAGGAAATAAAACCCTGAGATTATGTTCTGTAGCTGCGGCTTGTAAGCGTTGTCTTAACCCACTATTAGCTGCAACACCACCACCGACGGCAATTGTACTGAGATCGTAGTCGATCGCACAAGCTATTGCTCTCTTCGTGAGCGATCGCGCGACGGTATCTTGAAAACTGGCTGCAACGTCTGCCACAGGTACTGGTTGCTCTTGTTTCTCAATTTGCTGTACTAGCCGCAGGACTGCTGTTTTTAAGCCGCTAAAACTCGCATCATAGGGATGATACCCACCATTTGGTAAAGAAACTCTCCCTTCTGGCAGGATAAAGGCTTGGGAGTTTCCTTGTTGTGCTAACTTATCTATGACTGGACCACCAGGATATCCTAGCTTTAAAAGGCGAGCGACTTTATCAAAGGCTTCACCAGCAGCATCATCACGAGTTTCACCTAGAGTTTCGTACACGCCACAATCTTTGACGTAGATTAAGCTTGTGTGTCCACCGGAAACTAGCAAGCTTAAATAAGGAGGCTCTAGGCTTGGTTCGCTGAGGTAAGTGGCGTAAATGTGACCTTCCAAATGATGAACGCCCAAAAATGGTTTGTTATGTACCATCGCTAGGGTTTTAGCAGCAGTTAACCCAACCAACAGCGCTCCCACTAGCCCAGGCGCACAAGTGGCGGCGATCCCATCTATCCCTTGCCAATCTAGCCGGGCTTGTTCTAGAGCTTGAGCGATCGCCGGATTAATGATTTCTAAATGCTGTCTGGAAGCCACTTCTGGCACTACACCACCATATTGACTGTGGACAGGAATTTGGGACGTAACAATATTACTTATTACTTGACGATTATTAACAATTGCTACAGCAGTTTCATCACAGCTGGTTTCTATCGCTAAAACGCTTACCATCACTGGGTTATGCCTAAGAAAGACTAGTTTGAGAAACTTTAACTTTTATTGACTTCAACTTTACTCGGTTCACAGGCAAGAGTATGATTGCCATAGACTCAAAACCTATCAAAATAATAGGAAAAATAGGAAAATTTGTCAGATTAATACCTGTCAAAAACTCTGTTTATCCTTTTTTGATTGTGGATTTAAACTCCACAATTTCCCAAAAGACCAGATAAGAAATATTAAATTTCTCCTGGTCATCATAAAGTGAACATGCTTCTACATACAAAGATCGCCACACAATCCTAAAGATTGAGGTGGAAAAGACTGATTGAGCCAGTCAAAAACCCTTTGGGGTAGGACAAATATTGTTGTAGTGTAGCTTAAGCCTCACGTCACAATATCAGTACCCTTCGGGAAGGCTAACGCCAAGCAATCCTGGTTTTTTCAAAGCCAGGAGGGTTCAAAATGATGTAGTAGTTGTGCAAATCAAAATTGTACAAGCCGCTTCGTTTTGTACAATATTAAGATTTTGTTTCGTAATGAAAGGAAACAATTCCATGCGACGCTTGTTTGCTTTGATTTTAGCTATTTGTCTTTGGTTTAACTTTGCTCCCGCCGCTAATGCACTCGGAGCTGACCTCGTACCTTGTAGTGAATCTTCTGCCTTTGCCCAGCGCGCCCAAGTAGCTCGTAATACTACTGCTGACCCCGAATCTGGTCAAAAGCGATTCGAGCGCTATTCTCAAGCGCTGTGTGGACCTGAAGGTTTACCTCACTTGATTGTTGATGGTCGTTTAGATCGCGCTGGTGACTTCTTAATTCCCAGTATTCTCTTTTTGTATATTGCTGGTTGGATTGGCTGGGTTGGTCGTGCTTATTTGCAAACAATCAAAAAGCAAGGAGGCGACGTCGAACAGAAGGAAATTCAAATCGACGTTCCTTTGGCGCTACCGATCATGCTATCTGGCTTTGCTTGGCCAGCAGCAGCAATTAAAGAATTGCTTTCTGGTGAATTAACAGCCAAGGACGAAGAAATCCCCATTTCACCACGCTAGCATTGTTTGATTTATCACCGTTTTGGAGATTAATTCATGGATAATCAAAGCCCTTTGTTTAAGTTTCTGAGTACAGCACCCGTAATTACTACGATATGGCTGTTCATTACAGCAGGCATTTTGATTGAATTCAATCGCTTTTTCCCCGACCTACTTTTCCACCCGTTGCCATAAAAAACTAACGGGTTTTCATTTTTGAAGGGTTTAGTTAGTAGGGGTGGAGCATTTGTATATGTATATTTTATCGTCAAAGCGAAAAATTTATAGTACAAATGCTTCGCCTATATAGCGAATAGTTAAATAACTAAATAAATAACTATTAATTTGTACCTACTAACAACTAACTATAAAGACTAAAAATAATCATCTAAAACTTTTTAATGTTAGAAACAATATGATTTTTATTATTTTCAGAAATAAATCACACCCTTTCATGTCTTAATTTAAAAATATCTGTTACATCCTTTGTGTTTTATTCTGATTAAAAGCCGCTTACGCGTCTAATGCATCCTACCCTAGTGGGTAGACACTCAAGTGGCTACTTACAGAAGCCACTTGAGTGTCTATGTGGTTAATTAACATAAATATTTAAAAGAAGCTAGAACCTGAAAAATTCTGTATGCTTAGATAGCAAGAGAGTAAATTAATTTTTCTAAACTTTAGTTTTCAAAAATCACACCCAAAGACAATTATTATTAATATAAAATACTGCCACCTTACTGTTGAGAGGCAAAATTAAAATATGGCGCAAGCAGTAGATGCATCCAAAAATCTTCCTAGCGATCCTAGAAATCGGGAAGTAGTTTTTCCAGCAATGCGTGATCCACAAATTGGGAATCTGGAAACACCAATTAATTCTTCTGCCTTAACCAAGTGGTTCATTAACAACTTACCTGCATATCGTCCAGGTATTACTCCCTTTAGAAGAGGGCTAGAAGTTGGTATGGCTCATGGTTACTGGATTTTTGGCCCCTTTGCCAAATTGGGTCCCCTGCGGGACGCTCCAAATGCTGACTTAGTTGGTTTATTGGGAACTGTAGGTTTGATAGCGCTTTTGTCTGTTGCCCTATCTTTGTATGCTAATAGCAATCCTCCTGAACCAGTTGCTAGCGTGACTGCACCTCATCCTTCTGAAGCTTTCCACACTAAAGAAGGCTGGAGTAATTTTGGTAGCGCTTTCTTGATTGGTGGTATTGGTGGTGCTGTTACAGCCTACTTCTTGACTGCTAATCTTGGATTAGTTCAAGGTTTGTTTGGTTAATAGATATTTGTTGCTTGTTGATGGTTGGTTGTTACTAAGAGCAAACAACTAACAACAAACAACAAAATATAAAGCAATACGGTTCAGTTAAGGATTTTTAGTAAAAAAATTGACCTGTACCAGACGCGTCATGGCGCACCTGGTACAAAGGATTATGGTCTTATCTGAACCGTATTGAAATATAAAGGACACGAACAAAAGGCTCAGTGGCTTTTGCTTTGTGTTCTTTGTTGGTTTTTTATGCAAGGAATTGATGTTTATTTAAACAAAGTTGCTTCAATAGAATTGAGAGTCGTTTCAAAATCGTCATTCACGATTTGAATATCAAATTCATCAGCAGCATTGATTTCATCTTGGGCGCGACGTAGACGACGAGCGATCGCTTCTTCAGAATCTTGTCCACGAGTACGTATCCGTTTCTCTAACTCGCTGAATGAAGGTGGCAAAATAAAAATACTGAGCGCTTGGGGAAAAGAACGGCGAATTTGTCGCGCTCCTTTTAACTCTATTTCCAGTAAAACCAATTTGCCAGAACAAATTTGGTTAAGGACTGGTTCACGGGGAGTACCATAGTAGTTGCCAGCAAATTCTGCCGACTCTAAGAATTCACCAGCTGCCACCAATTGTTCAAATTTACCACGGCTAATAAAGTAATAATCTTTGCCGTCAATTTCTCCTGGACGAGGAGAGCGAGTAGTTGCAGAAATAGAATAATAAAGTTCTGGATGACGCGCCAGAAGCGATCGCATTAAAGTGCCTTTACCAACACCACTAGGTCCGGTTAAGACAATGAGCTTGCCAGAAGATTGACAATCCTTGGTAGTAGCACCACTATGGATGGATAAAACTTGCATCATCCGCTCAACTTGTGAATCAATTAATAGACATTATTCATGAGTCGTTAGCCGTTGTGAGTTGCTAGGCCAACTATTTAATTTGAATTTTAGATTATGAAGCCACTGTGTTAGGCGGTCTGCTGCTCTTATTGCATATGGGGTTTGTCCCATTGTTGCACTTGGCGTTCGACTATAGCATGTGGCGTGATTTGGATTATACAGTTTTTGAGTCATGCCTCGCCCACAACTGGGGCGAAACAAATCGTCAATTTACTTTTTTTAATCCTCAAATCTTTCCCTTGGGGGGAATCTACTTAAAATCCAAAATCAATTTGACGAAAATGTGTCTATTTCACATGTTACTGCTGCTATGGCGCAAATAGGAGTAGCAATTTTCACCAGATCCTGATTTAGTTATCTACCGTCTGATGCTCGCGGGAAACTACGAAACGATTCGCTACTGTTTCCGGTTGAATCGCCGAAAGAATAACATGGCTGGAATCAGTAATAATTACAGCCCTGGTACGGCGACCGTAGGTTGCATCAATAAGTTGACCTCTATCACGTGCATCCGTAATGATCCGCTTAATAGGGGCAGACTCTGGACTGACAATGGCAACTACTCGGTTAGCCGACACAATATTGCCGAAACCGATGTTGATTAACTGAATGTCCATAGAAAAAACTTACACCAACTGTGGTGTGAGAAGCTTAATTAGATTATTTCCCATGTTATCCCCAAAAAATAGCAGTTACAACGCTTAACGTCACCTCAGCCACTGTTTTTTCAGAAGAAATGCTTTTTTAGCCATTTTTTATATCAATTAACCAAATATCTGCCTAAAGATATAGGTAAAATCTTAATAATCAATATATTTGCTGGATGTATATATTGAGAGCAAAAATTAGGTGTTAAGAGCGCTACGCGAAGTTAAAAATTCAACATCCAAAAAGCCCCTAATATGGTTTTTTTAATTGATTTCAGATAGTATCTTTATTTTCACGGTTCCGTATTTCATAATATATCTGTTCTCAGATATATTTCTCTTTTTGATACAAGAGTATCATAAATGTAGTTACTAACAACAATTAAAAAAACCAAAAAATTAAGGTGTTTTGTCATAAGATTCGAGCATTGAAAATCAATAGAAAAACTAATTTTCCTTAGCCTGTATAGATTTTCGTCTCCTAACCCTATCTTAGAGGAGGATAACAGGTTATTAAAATTTGTAATCAATATGAATAAACCATTTTGATTTTATGTGATTTAGTGTCACTAGCAAGGAATTCTGAATTGTTTTATACTGCATGTTTTTGGTAATATAATTACGCTTGTTGTTGTAACTATAAGTTGCAAACTAGATCTATACACAAGCCAAAAATAAATATGCACAAATCGCCCCAATACAAGGTTTCATCTCAGCAAATCTCGGCTGTTAGCTTCATTGCCAGATTTAATACTCCAACCGTGAGAATGACTATTCCATTTGTGCTAGCAGGTGCTTTGATGATTAAGTACGTAACTACACAGTCTGCAAGAACATCTGCTGCACAACCATTAAATTCACTTAACAGTGATGCTTCAGGCTCTATTTTGATTGCTGCCAAATCATCTACTCAACAATTATTTTCTACAGGTACAAATGTACCAAGTTCTGCCCTACTTCCTGCCACATCATCTACTCAAAAAACATTAAAATTACGTACTATTCCACCGCCACGTCCTAATTGGGCGATCGCCAAAGGAATGCCAATTCCTTCACGTCTTTCAGGCAAAGAAAATACACAAGTTGCCTATAATCTCGACACACCTCCAGATTTTAAACATAGCCAAGAATTGCAAAAAATTGTTAATCAAGTTGTTAGCCTTGCTGCTGCTAAAGGTTTGCCTAAAAAGCCTTTATCAATTACATTAATTGATGCCAAAACAGGTGAGACAGCAGGATACCAGCAAGATACACCCAGATATCCTGCTAGTGTTGTAAAGACGTTTTGGATGACAGTTTTATACTCCCAGATAGAGAGTGGAGTTTGGAAAAAGGAAAAAGACTTTACTCCTTATCTCGCCAAGATGATTAAGGAGTCTGATAATGAAGCTGCTAGCTATATTGTTGATCAAATTACAGCTACGCGTTCTCAATCGAGACTAAAGAGTGAAAAATTTAAGAATTGGAAAGATAAACGTGAGCAAGTAAATAGATTTTTCCGCGACGCTGGTTATAAGCGGATTAATGTGAGTCAAAAAACTTTTCCGCTTTATTACCTCAATCTTCCAGAACCTAGAGGTAGTGAATCGCAAATGTTAGGAAAGCCTAATTGGAATCCGAATCGAGTTACAAGCAGACAAGCAGCCAGATTAATGTACGAAATTTGTTATCTAAAAACGGCTGTTTCTCAAGAAGCGAGTCAAAAAATGTGCGGGTGGTTAGAAAGAGATTTAAATCCAAAAGCTTGGCAAGATCCGGATTTATATGCTTTCAATCCTGTACGAGGTTTTTTAGGTCAGTCTTTATCTAAGACTAACGTTAGTTTTCATTCTAAGGCTGGTTGGACTTCTCGCTCCCGTGCAGAAATGGCAATGGTTTCCACAGGAGATGAGAAAACAAGTTATGTTTTAACTGTTTTTGGCCACAGTCCCGCATACTCCAATAGCGTAGATATCTTTCCCCAAATATCTCGTCTTGTTTACAAACGCATGACTGCTCGCGATGCTAAACCAAAATTGAAACCGATCGCTCTTTCTAATTAATTATTTGTATTTGCTCTCAAACAAAGAACCTCCTCTGTATTCTGTATGAGGAGGTTCTTTATTATGATTATGCGTCTCAAATGTCAGAACTTGCCGATCGCCAAACAGATGACAGCCAAAATAGCACTGATAATGTAGAAGACGCCGACTACTTGTAGTTCTGACCAACCTGAAAGTTCGAGGTGATGGTGTAGAGGAGCCATTTTAAACAAACGTTTACCTTTACCATCAGGGCCTTTAGTCGCTTTATAGTAGCTGACTTGCGCCATTACAGACAGGGTTTCTACAAAAAAGATGCCACTGAGAATAAATAATGCTACTAGACTGTTAGACAGTAGTCCCACAGCAGCTAAAGCTCCTCCCAAGGCCAGAGAACCAGTATCTCCCATAAAAACACGAGCTGGGTTGCGGTTGTGTCCCAAAAAGCCTAAGCAACCACCGCTTAAAGCAGCACAAAAAATCATCAGTTCCGGTGAAGTGGAACCAACTAGCGCCCCTAACGCCAGTAATGCGATCGCAACTGTTCCTGCGGCTAATCCATCAATACCATCTGTTAAATTAGTAGCATTACTTTCTGCTACTAATACAAAACCCGCCAGAGGCCAGAACAGCAAGCCTAAAGGTAAAGACAAGCCAAAGGGTAAAGCTAAATTTGTGATGTTAGAAGGTTGATTAAAAAGCAGCCATATACAGAAGATAACCGCAAAGCCAATCTGTAGAGCAAGCTTCATCCGAGGAGAAATACCCTTGTTGGACTTGCGGCGCAAAATTTGCCAATCGTCGATCCAGCCAATTAATCCATAACCTAGTGTTAATGCAGAAACTGCTAGTACTTTTGTATCAAAGTTTGATAATATACAAGCACCTATCACCCCAACAGGAACAAAAAACACACCACCCATTGTTGGTGTACCCGCCTTTTTCAAGTGGGCTTGAGGGCCGTCTTCGCGAATGATTTGCCCTGTTTTGAGTGCTTGCAGCATTGGTACGACAAAAAAGCCCACGGCTGCTGAAATTACGGCGCATAATAGAAATGGCAAGGTGAGGGAAGTGCTAGTCCACGGCAATCTATTTGCCATGTCATCCAAAATTAGTGTTGCGACACTTAACCCTACGCCTAAAACCGAAACTAAACCTATGCCAGAAATGTTCAACCTCTGGTCAGGAGATAATTTAGCGTCCACGGATATTTCCCCTCACTCCACACTTGTACGATAGATGAACAATAGGGACTCGTTAAGCTGTTGACTGTTTAATCCTTAGTAATCTTTAGTGACTACTCTTCGTCTGGAACTACATCATCATCGTCATCAAAGTCATAATCGGCTATAGCATCATCACCACCCAAAAATTCCGAAATTTCTTCTTCGCTCTCTTGTGCAAGTTGTTGTTCTTGGACATCACGCGCTATCAGGCGACCACTATTCCCTAACCAATCCAAAAGAGAGGATTCTTGCTTTAATGGTATTACAGCAGCACGTTGAGTACGAGGTTCTTCGCGTAATGGGGAATTTAGCATATCAGACTTCAGATACAAGAAGCGTTATTATAGCTTGACATTAAGAGTCTATCACTTGATACGAAAGATTTTAGTTGATCATTCAACTAGTTACTTTCAAAATCCGACAAATTTTTTGTTTTTACTGTCAATAAAGTAAATAGTGATAGTTAGCTTGTGGTTCGGCATCTTACAAAAGTAAGAATTACTGTAAGTATTTTTGAGTACAGGTTAACAAGTAAGGGGAAAGGAAAAATCAGTCCCTTTAATCTTTTGCCTTTCTCTTTTCCTGGCTTCTGCAAAAACCTTATTGGTAGAGCGTAATACACAAAGACATCAACTTCTTGTTGTTCTTGATTAAGACTAATACTGTTTTAGGTGACAGGCAATGTTCACAAAAGCGACTTTATTAGAGGCTATTGCTGGTAAAAATCGTGGTCTTTTGGCAAGCGAACAGGATAGGCAAGCTATTTTGATTGCGATCGCCAATATCGAAGACCTTAATCCCACGCCACGTCCAGTAGAAGCTGGCGACTTACTTGATGGTAATTGGCGACTTCTTTATACCACCAGCAAAGCCCTTTTGAATCTTGATCGCTTCCCTTTGTATAAACTCGGACAAATTTATCAATGTATTCGTGTTAAAACTAACAGCGTTTACAACATTGCCGAAATTTATGGTTTACCTTTTCTTGAAGGTATAGTCAGCGTAGCTGCTAAGTTTGAACCAGTTTCAGGTCGTCGTGTCCAAGTTAAATTTGAGCGATCAATAGTCAGCTTCCAACGTTTAATTGACTACAAGTCTCCAGACAAATATATCCAACAAATAGAAGGTGGTCAAAAATTTACTGCTCTTGATTTTCCTCTCAACAGCAACGAACAACAAGGTTGGTTGGATATCACTTACTTAGATAGCGACTTACGAATTGGCAGGGGTAACGAGGGTAGCGTATTTGTTTTGACCAAAGCATAGGTTTACAAAAAATTTTCTTTGCGACTGAAGGATATTCCATGATTTGGTCTTTGTCAAGGAGGGTGTGACACCTTTTAATCGGGGAACAGGGAATAGGGAACAGGGGGCAGATAAGGCAATACGGTTCGGATAAGACAAATCAATTGACGTTTAAACCCTGTAGAGACGTTGCAGTGCAACGTCTCTACATGTCCAAAATTATGACGAAAAATTCTTAACCGAACCGTATTGAGAGATAAGAGAGAAAATTCATGCTTGTCCCCCTTGTCTTCCTTGTCCCCGATCCCCGATCCCTGTTAATTATGCTTCGCGGGATGCCTCCAGTATGTAGGAGTTGGAATTTTCTGGCACTGGTATTTGCATTACCTTTTTTTTACTAAAGGTTAACTCGTGATCTGCCTTATCAATGACAATCGTGTCCCCACCAATAAAGGTATTCTCTAAGATTTTGGTTGCGATCGCATTCTCTACTTCTCTTTGAATTGCTCGTTTAATCGGACGAGCGCCGTAAACTGGGTCATATCCAACTTCAACCAAGTAATCACAAGCAGCAGGAGATATTTCTAAAGAGATTTTTTGCTCTCTTAAGAGATTTTCTACTCGTTTGAGTTGAATACGGACGATTTGCCGCATTTCACTGCGGTTGAGGGTATGGAAAATAATTAAATCGTCAACGCGGTTGAGAAATTCGGGGCGGAAGTGCGATCGCAAACCATCCATTACCCGGTTTCGCATTTTCTCATACTGAGAGTCATCACTAGAAACATCCAGGATGTGTTCGCTACCAATATTACTAGTCATGACAATAACGGTGTTGCGAAAATCAACGGTTCGCCCCTGACTATCCGTGATTCTACCGTCATCTAGGACTTGTAGCAAAATATTAAATACATCTGGGTGAGCTTTCTCCACTTCATCCAGCAGTACAACCGAATAGGGGCGACGACGAATCGCTTCCGACAGTTGACCGCCTTCTTCGTAGCCGACGTATCCTGGAGGCGCACCCACTAACCGAGAAACCGAGTGTTTCTCCATATACTCAGACATATCCAAACGCACCAACGCGTCATCGGAATCAAACAGAAACTGGGCCAAAGCACGGGCGAGTTCTGTTTTACCAACTCCTGTTGGCCCCATGAATAAAAATGAACCGATGGGGCGACCAGGATCTTTCATTCCAGCACGGGCGCGACGAATGGCGGCGGCGACAGTTGAGACAGCTTCCTGTTGTCCGATGACTCTTTCGTGCAGATGGTGTTCGAGTTTTAGTAATTTTTGCCGTTCTGACTCCAACAAACTATTGACGGGAATTCCTGTCCATTTGGCGACGATTTCAGCAATATCGGCTTCGGTGACTTGTTCTCGTAACAGAGTTTTACCTTGACTTTGAATTTTCAGGAGTTCAGTTTCTTTCGTTTCGCGATCGCGTTGTACTCCTTCCAATTTGCCATACTTTAATTGGGCAGCTTTATTTAAATCGTAAGCCCGTTCTGCTTGTTCTATTTGTACCCGCAGCTTTTCTTCTTCTTGCTTTAAGCCGCTAATCGCCTCTAATAATTGTTTTTCGCCTTGCCATTGTCCGTTCAAATCCTGTTGTTTTGCGGTTAAATTGCTGATTTCTAGCTCAATTCGCTCTAAACGCTCTTTTGTTTGGGGTACAGCTTTTTCTTCTCCCGCTAAAGACAGCTTTTCCATCTCTAGCTGCATTAGACGACGATCAATTGTTTCCAATTCTGCTGGCTTGGAGGTAATCTCCATTTTCAACTGGGCTGCGGCTTCATCTACTAAATCAATGGCTTTGTCTGGCAAAAAGCGGTCATTAATATATCTGGCTGAGAGAATAGCAGCTGCCACCAAAGCCGAGTCTGATATTTTAACGTTGTGATGCACTTCGTAACGTTCTTTGAGTCCCCGCAAGATAGAAATAGTATTTTCCACGCTGGGCTGATCTACAAAGACCTGTTGAAAACGCCGTTCTAAGGCTGCGTCTTTCTCTATGTATTTGCGATATTCATCTAAGGTACTGGCACCAATACACCGTAGTTCTCCTCGTGCCAACATCGGTTTGAGTAAATTTCCCGCATCCATTGAACCTTGTTGCCCAGAACCCGCACCCACAACAGTGTGTAGTTCATCAATAAATAAAACAATTTGACCGTTTGATTCCGTAACTTCCCGGAGAACTGATTTAAGACGGTCTTCAAACTCACCTCTGTATTTAGCCCCAGCAATCAAACTACCCATGTCTAGGGAGATGAGTTGGCGATTTTTCAAAGATTCGGGGACATCACCATTGATAATGCGTTGTGCTAAAGCTTCAGCGATCGCAGTCTTACCAACTCCTGGTTCACCAATCAAAACAGGGTTATTTTTACTACGTCGGGACAATACCTGAATCAAGCGCCGAATTTCGTCATCTCGCCCAATTACCGGGTCGAGTTTTCCAGCTTTTGCCTGTTCTGTCAAGTCTCTACCAAATTTTTGCAAAGCTTCATAGCGAGACTCTGGATTTTGATCTGTCACTTTTTGGCTACCACGAACTAATTTAATAGCAGCTTCGAGCTTAGTAGTATCTAGATTAAAGTTTTTAACTATCCGTCGCCCGACACGTTCATCTTCTACAAAAGCCACCAGGATATGTTCTACAGATATGTAAGAATCCTTCATGCGTACTCTTGCTTCTTCGGCTAAATCTAAGAGATTATCTAAAGAACGTCCTAAATAAAGCTGATCACTTCTGCCAATTTTGGGCTGACG
Organism: Pelatocladus sp.; assembly: GCF_059505505.1. Lineage (NCBI taxonomy): Bacteria > Bacillati > Cyanobacteriota > Cyanophyceae > Nostocales > Hapalosiphonaceae > Pelatocladus > Pelatocladus sp. The sequence goes on from NZ_JCACKS010000227.1 coordinate 28,793, forward strand.
CCGGATATAATCCTCTAGTTGCTGTAGCAAACGGCTAGCATCCACACCAGCACGGTTCAGAATTCTTGCTGCTAACCCATTTTCTTGTTGTAATAGAGCAATTATTAAATGTTCTACATCTAATTGCTGTTGTTGATAAGCACGTACTATATCCTGAGATTTGACAATCCCTTCCCAAGCTTTATCTGTAAATTTATCTGGATCTGTAGGCTGCATCTTTATACGTATGATTTTAGGGACTGGGGGTAGGGGATCGGGGATCAGGGACTTGGAGGACAAGGGAGAATTATTTAACAAGTCTCTTCCCAATCCCCAATTCCCAATCCCCAATCCCCAATCCCTCAATTCAAAACGAGAATACACTTCTAAGGGTGGTTTGCCAAATAGTACCGTTAGAACTGTCGTTATCGGCGTTTGTTACTAGTGAAAATATTGGGGTGATACTAAGATTGTCACTAAGTTGGAGATTGTAAAAGGCTTCATAATTTGTCTGAGTCGCATTTCCTAAATCTTCGCTGACAAAAGGTTGACCGATCGCCACACCCGCAACAGTACCGGGAAGTAAGAGGTTGCGGAAACCCACACCTATAGCCCATGTCACCGGATGTAAATCTAAATCCTCATCAATAGCGGTATTATATCCATTGTAGTTACCAAATCCGAAGCGTCCAAAAATGCCTGCATTCCGGTTGAGGCTATACTCGGCATTGACACCAAAGGCATTAATATCTGTATTATTAATCAGAGCGTTTGTATATTGCAGTCTCAAGGCTAGTTTGTCGCTGGGCGAATATTCGACTTCTACACTGGCTTGATAGCGATCGCCAAATAAGCCCCCTTCTGTACTGGTAGAATTTGCTTGGTCAGCATCAGCAGCAATGTAAAGCGATCGCAGCGTAAATTCACCATCACCTGGACTCCACTGCACAGCAGCACCTGCACCCCCATTGCGATCAATTTGATTTTGGACAATCAGAGGATTATTTAAAAAGAAGCTAGAACTAAAATCAACGGCTTCGTTATTAGCATATTTATTGTGATCAATAAAATCTCGTGGTGACATTTTTGCACCCACTGTCACCGCCACATCTTCGGAAGGACGAAAACTATAATGTAAGCGTCTCAACTTGAGATCAGAGTCTACTTCTACATAATCAAGTCCACCACCATCGGCAATTAAACCAGTAGTTCCTAGCAGGTTATCATCATCTTTTTGTGCCAAACCAATCGCATCACCACCATTGTTACCAGCTTCTAGTTGAGTTAGCAGTAGGTCTTGTTGATTGAAGCTAGTAGAAAGGGTTAGGCGCGTACGAGAAATTACAGTTTTGTTAGCATCAGTACCATCACTCAAAGCAATAATAGCTTCACCATGTAATTTCGTAGTCGTAGAAAATTGATGTGCTTGTAATTCGCTGTTGCGTGCTTCTAAACCATCAACACGTTGGTTTAAATCATCCAAAGCCGAACGAAATTCTTTTTGCAATCGCCGTAAGACAACCATGTCTTCTTGGATAAAGCGATCGCTCATACTATTAGCAATAATATCTTCAACCTTAGATAAGGTAGTCGCCAGAGCGACAGCAAACTCATAACGACTAAGAGGACGATTACCACCAAAAGTGCCATCTGCATAACCAGAGATGACACCATATTTTTCCATGAGTGATACTAATGCTTGATAAGCCCAGTCTGTAGGCTTGACATCAGACAATTCTGAGACAGAAGTTTGCTGTGTTAGCAAGTCAGAATTGAGGTCGGGACTATTAAATGATTCATTTTGTACTGACAATTCAGAATTTGCGATCGCTGAAAACTCTGTTTGCCAAGCACTAGTATCAATATCTGGAGGTAATACTTCCACTTTTTTATTTGTGGGTGTATTCACCTCTGGCATCGCCGCTTGTAAACTTAAGTCAGGGTTTTGAGTTTCTGGTGGCTGTTGAATTAGCAGAGAATCCGCCCTTGAGGGTAAGCAAGTGTGGGTAAAAAAGCCCCAACCGACTAAACCCCCCGCTAAGATTTTTGGCGAATGAATCCTCCATTGTCGGCATTGCTTGACGCTCAATTATATACTCCTGCAATTCTGTTTGAGAATTACTGAGTTACAAGTTTTTGTTCTTCCTGTTTGGCAGTAGAACCTTGAGTACCCAGTTGAATAAGTTCTACTTTATACCCATCTGGGTCTTCTACAAAAGCAATGACCGTAGAACCATGTTTCATTGGCCCTGGTTCTCGTACTACTTTTCCACCACGTTTTTTAATTTCTTCACACGTCCCATAAATATCATCGACTCCGATGGCAATGTGACCATAGGCATTACCCAAATCATACTTATCTACGCCCCAGTTATAAGTTAATTCAATAACTGTGTGGTCGCTTTCTTCACCATAACCAATAAAAGCCAGAGTAAATTCTCCCCCTGGATAATCTTTTTGCCGCAGCAATTTCATTCCCAAAATTTCACAATAGAACTTCAGCGATTCTTCCAAATTGCCAACACGCAGCATTGTGTGTAGAAGTCGCATAACTATCTCCGGTTGTGGTGATTGGTCGTGATTGTTCTCTAAATATTCTAAACTGCCAACACTCTTAAATCACCTCCTTAGATCACAACATGCTGTCGTTATGACACAACAAGTTGTCGTTATGACACAACATGCTGTCGTTATGACACAACAAGTTGTCGTTATGACACAACATGCTGTCGTTATGACACAACATGCTGTCGTTAGATCACAACATGCTGTCGTTAGATCACAACATGCTGTCGTTAGATCACATGTTGCTGTGCCAAACCTATCTCCTAATCTTCCAATTCCAACTTTCCCCGGTAACCAGTTACAAGTCGGCTACCATCTTTAAAAATATGAATTTCGATTTGATCGCTTGCCCAAGAAATGTTATCTTGCAAAGCTGGATTGAAAACGTGAACCCGTTGATTGCTAGATGAAACAGGAGAATTGGGTGAATTTAGTGCTAATGATTCAATGTAGGGACCGTCAATAAGTATATCTAACTGATCTAGTAATTCTTGAGACCCAGCAGGAGCGTATTCAGATTGTAATTGCTCTAAAGTAAAACCACTAAATGACATCACATTGAGTCCCGCCGCTTTAACTTTGCGCGCCACACTTGCCAACGCCGCCGCTTGCCAAAAGGGTTCACCACCAGAAAAAGTCACACCTTGATTGCGGGGATTACTGAGAATTTTTTCTGCAAGATGATCTATGGTTACAAGTTGATTCATCTCAAATGACCAAGATTCTGTGTTAAAGCAACCGGGACATTCCCGCAAGCATCCTTGTACCCAAACCACAGCACGACATCCAGGCCCATTCACTTCAGATTCATCCACATAACCCATAATGTTGAGATATCCGGCGGGAATCTGCATTAGTGACATGTATGAATCGGTTTTATTTTGAGTCATAGTTTTTTCTCTGTAACTAATGTATGTATAGCAATCCGATTTGATTAATGAATTTACTCGTGGAGGCAGGCAATAGGCAATAGGCAATAGGCAATAGGGAAAGAAAGAAAAAAAGGAAGCTAGATGTGTACTGAGTTTTGTTCAAAAATCAAATAGGAATCCTATAGATCAGTAAAGTATTGATATTTAGGCAACTACACCGAGCCTTTTCCAACATGCAACTGCGGTTGACAGAGTTATATTTGCAGGCTACAGGTAAAAGATGAGAAACTCGTGAGGGAAGTGGGGGCTACGGTGTACACACAAGTCGAATTACTTAATCCCCCCTTGCAAAGCAGGGTGGTTTCATACGAAAAAAGAAAAATATGGAAGTGTGTATTTCTCGTTTTGAAGCATAGATTTTTACCCCTCTCCAAACCTCTCCCCTTATTAAGGGGAGAGGCTTTAAAAGAAGATTTTAATTTTTCTCTGCTTGTATGAAACCACCCTGCTTAATCCCCCCTTGCAAAGGGCTACGGTGTACACAGAAGTCTTATAAAGTTGCCTAGTAGCGTTTTGATCCCCCCTAACCCCCCTTAAAAAAGGGGGAACTAGAATCAAAGTCCCCCTTAAAAAGGGGGATTTAGGGGGATCAGAGGATTTATGTGTACACCGCAGCTTGCAAAGGGGGGAAAGTGTTCCCTCCCTTTGCAAGGGGAGGGTTAGGGAGGGGTAATTCGAGAACTGGTAGCAATTCGATAACTTGTGTGTACACCGTAGGGGAAGTGGGGGAGGGGACAAGGAGGACAAGGGGGACAAACTATTAATTGATTTCCAGCCAATAATCAACAATCAATCATTCTTAATTTATCGATGTGTATCTATATTGAACTGTGGTTTGATACACAGAAATTGAATAACTGGGAACTACGATAGATAGATTATGCCTGAGTATGTGATACCCAATCCTTAGTCTCAAATCCTAACCCCTAAAATCTTCGTTAATCTCTGCCTTAATAATCCTTCAACAGCCTATGCTAGATAGTCGGGCTAGCCACTGTGAGTGTTTGTGTTAGCGGTAAAAACTAATTCACAAAAAGGACAAAGAAATAGATGATTGATACTGCTATTGAAGCAATTGTGGCTCGCGAAATTCTTGACTCGCGGGGTAGACCAACAGTAGAAGCAGAAGTACATTTAATGAATGGTGCTGTGGGACTGGCGCAGGTTCCGAGTGGTGCGTCAACTGGCACTTTTGAAGCCCACGAATTACGCGATGGAGACAAAAGTCGTTATGGGGGTAAGGGAGTACTCAAAGCAGTGCAAAATCTCAAGGAGATAATTGTCCCAAAATTATTACATATGGATGCCCTGAATCAGGAATTCCTTGACCGCACGATGATTACTCTCGATGGTTCTCCTAACAAGTCTAATCTGGGTGCGAATGCGATTTTGGCAGTTTCTTTAGCAGCAGCCAAAGCAGGGGCTGAGTCTTTAGATATTCCTTTATATCGTTATTTGGGTGGGCCTTTAGCGAATTTGTTACCTGTGCCATTAATGAATGTCATTAATGGTGGCGCCCATGCAGCAAATAATGTGGATTTTCAAGAATTTATGGTCGTTCCCATCGGGGCGTTGTCTTTCCGAGAAGCGTTACGATGGGGTGCGGAGGTATTCGCTACCCTTAGCCAGGTATTAGATGAGAAGGGTTTACTTACTGGTGTGGGAGATGAAGGCGGTTTTGCACCTAATTTAGAGTCAAATCAAGTGGCTTTAGAATTGCTGGTTGCTGCGATTGAAAAAGCTGGTTACAAACCAGGGGAACAAGTAGCTTTGGCGTTGGATGTGGCTGCTAGTGAGTTTTACAAAGATGGGCAGTATGTTTATGATGGTAAGCCCCACTCACCAGCTGAGTTTGTTGACTATCTCGCTCAACTAGTTGATCAATATCCGATTGTGTCAATTGAAGATGGGTTGCACGAGGAAGACTGGCAAAATTGGCAATTACTCACCCAGAAGTTAGGCGATCGCGTCCAGTTGGTAGGAGATGATTTGTTTGTTACGAACGCCACTCGTCTACAAAAGGGTATTGATCTCAAAGCTGGTAACGCAATTCTGATTAAACTTAATCAAATTGGTTCACTAACCGAAACTTTGGAAACCATTGACTTGGCAACTCGCAACGGTTTGCGATCAGTGATCAGCCATCGTTCTGGTGAAACAGAAGACACAACAATCGCTGATCTTGCTGTCGCCACTCGTGCTGGCCAAATCAAAACAGGTTCTCTTTGTCGCAGTGAACGAGTTGCAAAATACAACCGTTTGCTGCGAATTGAAGATGAATTAGGCGATCGCGCCGTATATGCTGGTGTGGTAGGTATGGGGCCAAAATAGGGAACGGGGATCGGGGACAAGGGGATAAGGGGACAAGGGGACAAGGGGGAATTATTTAACAAGTTTCTTCCCAATCCCCAATCCCCAATCCCCAATCCCCGATCCCCATTACGGATAAAAACCCAACTTCGGTAATCCCAAGGTTTCATCCCAACCCATCATGATGTTCATACACTGAATTGCTTGACCTGCTTGCCCTTTGATGAGATTGTCGATCACTGACATCACGATCGCTCTGCCTGTGCGTGGGTCAACTTCTATACCGATATAACAAAGATTACTACCACAAGCCCATTTGGTTTGGGGGTAAATACCAGGATCACAAATTCTTACCCAAGGAGAGTTGCGATAAAAGGCTCTATAAATGGTAATTAAGTCATCTCTGACTAAGCCAGGATCGCGTAAGGAAGCATACACCGTGGATAAAATGCCACGTACCATCGGAATCAGATGCGGAGTAAATTGTATGGTGAGTTCATGACCTGCTAGTTCGCTGCAAATCTGCTCAATTTCCGGTGTATGACGGTGACGGGCGACACTATAAGCTGCGAGGGAATTATCTGCTTCGGCTAATAACATGTTGATTTTAGCTTCCCTCCCACCGCCCGATGTGCCAGATTTAGCATCAATAATGGCTGTTTCGGGGATGATTAACCCTTGTTTGAGGAGTGGAGATACTGCAAGCAGACTAGCGGTAGGGTAGCAACCAGGACACCCGACTAATTGGGCTTCGGCAATGCGATCGCGATACAATTCTGGTAGTCCATACACTGCTGTTGCAGCAGTAGCATTATCTTGCCGTTGTTTGCCATACCAAGCTGTGTAAGTTGCCAAGTTGCTAAATCGATAGTCAGCACTCAAATCGAGTACTAGACATCCTTTTTCTAATAATTTTGGAGCAAGTTGGCAAGCCAGACCATTCGGTACCGAGAGAAAAACTACTTCACAACGGTCAGCAATAATTTCTGGATCTACTGCTTCTATCGATAGATTGACTGTATGAGCTAAATGTGGATATATATCCCCAAACAGCTTACCAGCAGTGCTATCACCACCTAAGTAAACAAGTTCTACTTCTGGATGATCAATCAGTAGACGCACCAACTGAACACCACCATAGCCTGACGCGCCTACAATTCCAACGGTTACGCGTCTAAAATTGCCCATGATAATAAGATCCTTATCCGCTTTTGGTTAACCTGTTGTCAGCTATCAACAATTGACGCTTTAGCTCAAAGCTATTAGCTCTTAGCATATGACGGCGCAAAATTGAATGCTAACCCCTGATGATTTTGAACTGTTGCTGAATTTAAGTACTAAAACCTAATTTTAGCCGTAGACTTTTTCGCTATGTTATATGAAAAAATAACTCATCCCACGGCGCATGAAAACATAGCTCTGCTCGTTTGCATGAAAACCAATGACCAATGACTAATGACTAGGGTACAATCTGAAAAATAGGATTTGTAAAAAAAATTTACCTTTGGTAGCTAAAATCTGTGTCTCAGATCAAGACAACTTCAACCCAAGCCTTTGAATTTGATTCAATTGACGCCGCTTTGGCAGATTTGAAAGCTGGCCGTGTCATTGTGGTAGTAGATGACGAAAACCGAGAAAATGAAGGCGATTTGATTTGTGCTGCTCAATTTGCGACTCCAGACACAATCAATTTCATGGCGGTAGAAGCGCGGGGGTTGATTTGTCTTGCGATGACGGGCGATCGCCTTGATGAACTAGACTTGCCTTTGATGGTGAGTAATGTTGTTACCGAAAGTCATAATACTACATACGACAATCAAACAGCCTTTACTATAAGCATAGATGCTGGCTTTCATCTAGGTGTAACTACAGGTATTTCTGCGGAAGATCGTGCCAAAACGATCCAAGTAGCTATCAACCCTACCACAAAACCCAGCGATTTACGCCGCCCTGGTCACATCTTCCCCATACGTGCCAAGCAGGGAGGTGTATTAAAAAGAGCCGGACATACAGAAGCAGGTGTTGATTTAGCTCGATTAGCAGGGCTATACCCAGCAGGAGTCATTTGTGAGATTCAAAATCCTGATGGCTCGATGGCGCGATTACCACAATTAATTAAGTATGCTCAACTTCATAACTTAAAGATTATCAGTATTGCGGACTTAATCAGCTACCGTCTTCAGCACGATCGCTTGATTATTCGCGAAACTGTCACCAAATTGCCTAGTCAGTTTGGACAATTTAATATTTATGCATATCGCCATACATTGGATAATACTGAGCATGTAGCAATTGTTAAAGGTGATCCAGCGACGTTTAAAGATGAGCCAGTTATGGTGCGAATGCACTCAGAATGCTTAACAGGTGATGCTTTGGGTTCTCTGCGTTGTGATTGTCGGATGCAACTACAAGCAGCCTTGAAAATGATTGAAAATGCAGGACAAGGTGTTGTAGTATACCTACGCCAAGAAGGACGAGGAATTGGACTGATTAATAAATTAAAAGCCTACTCATTACAAGACATGGGGCTGGATACAGTTGAGGCTAATGAGCGCTTGGGATTTCCGGCGGATTTGCGTAACTACGGCATGGGAGCGCAAATGCTCATGGATTTAGGTGTACATAAAATACGTTTGATTACCAACAATCCTCGTAAAATTGCGGGATTAAAAGGTTATAGCTTGGAAGTAGTTGATCGCGTGCCATTATTAATAGAAGCTAATGACTACAACTCCTATTACCTGAGTACAAAAGCGAAAAAATTGGGTCACATGCTGCTGCAAACATATTTGCTGACAATGGCGATCCACTGGGAAGATGATCCACAAGCAGTGACAGAACGCTACGAACGCTTGGAGAAACTGCGTCATTTAGCCAAAAGTCATGATTTATTGTTACAAGAAGAAGCACGTCCCTTAGCGATCGCCTTGTTTGACAAACCATCTTTAACAGTACATCTGGGTTTTGATCAATCACAACTAGCAACTCATGACTGGTACAAACAAAAAAATCATCCTTATGTGCAGGCGATCGGGCAAATTCTTGATTATGTTGTCAGTCTACCTTATATACAAAAGCTAGAGTTTTTGATTTCTCCTGGTGTCGATCCCCTGAGTAATTTGCAAGTGCAACTAGATCGCCAGACTTTCTCAGCAGATACTTTACCTTCATCAATTTGTTGTGAACAGTTGGAAACACAGAAAATATATAGTTTTCATCTTTAAAGGAATCGGGAATCGGGAATCGCGGACAAAACAAATCAAAAGTCAAAAGTCAAAATTGGGAAGGGAGATAAGGGAGGAATAAACACCAATCCCCAATCCCCAATCCCCGATTCCTGTTCAAGAAATCGACTGACGAAAAGAATGAAGTAAATTAAAAAACTTATCAAAATCAAAACTGCGGGGATCGATTCTTGTACCTGAACGATCTACATCTCGATGGGTAGTAATGCGCTCATCTGGAACGCTACTCTGAGCGATTAACCAAGCTAGAGAATAATATTGTGCATCGGTGTAACCGATATGATATGGTTCATTGTTACGACCTTCTAGTGGTGTTTCTAGAGAGACGTGATAAGCAAAATTATTCACCGATGGTTCTAAACCAGGATTAGTTTGTACAGTTTCTGATCCATTTGATCCATCAAAAACTGAGTTACCAGCACCAAAAGCACGTTTGTCCGGTGGGACTATATAGATAATTGTCCCATTTAGGGTAATTAAGCTATGGTAGCTTACTTGCTTGTTTTCATCAGTATGAGGCGCTTGAAAGGTATTAATCGCACTAGATGCAGAATCGCTGGTTTCGTGAAGTACTATAATGGCTTGATTGTTAAGTGGTACACCATTTATATCTGTAGTAAAACGTTCTCCATAATTACTTGGGTTGGCTAAAGCAATTTCATAACTGGGTGTATATTGTTTAAAAGCTTTAGTCGTTTTAAACGAATATTGAGGAATATTTTGTAATTGTTCTGCTTGCTTATTTGTTGATACAGGCTTATTAGTGGAAGATGGCGTCGGAGACTTTTGCAGTTTGTCTGCTTGTTTATTCTTTGATTCAAGCTTGGGAGTTGAATCAGTTTTTGTTAATGATTTGGAAGAGTCTTGAAATTCCTCTTCCTGCTCGTTCGCTGCTTGTAGCTGTACTTTGGCTGGACTCCAAGCAGCAAGATCTAAATCTGTACTTGATGGGTTGCTGCTATTTGACTGTAAATTTGCTTTCCCTACAACAAGAACAACAGTTAAAGATATAAGCATCAAAGAAATTAGTAGCAATCTATTAATCCAGACGCTAAAACTCATATGTTTAAAAATAAAAATATTGCTTATACCAATTAAATATGAAGCTGCACATTATTTTAACCCCTCCCAACCTCCCCTTGGTAAGGGGAGGTGCCAAGGCGGTGGGGTTCTTTCTATGCATCTTCATATGGAAATGGTATTAAATTTATACTAATATATTCGCTTGAATAGAAAAAATTTACTATCACATTGAAAACACTACCTTAAATTGGGCATTGGGAAGAGCGATTTTTCCCCATTTCCCAACACGCTTGGTGGCAATTCTGAACACCAAAGCCAAGTTTTGAGGGAGCATCCCAAATGTTCAAAAAACGCCTGCGATTGAAATCGCAGTCTCATAGTGAAACTCTGCTGAAGCAGACTGTTTGATTTTATGAAGTCGTCTGAAGACGACTTGCGCTATTAGCAAAGGGTTTAAACCCTTTGCTTTATGGTATTTTGAAAAAATTGGGATGCTCCCAGTTTTGAGGACCTTCCTGGCTGTGATATTGGCTGAGAATGTCAACAGCCAGATTCACCTTACCAGGCTATTCCTTGAGTTTGTTTGTAAGGATAACACCAAATATCTATCTCTAATTGTAAAAAATATAACTAATAGCACTTGGGAAATCACTTTAATAAGCGATCGCCTTTACGAAATCTCTATTGACGCAAGCTCCAAATTACCGTAGGAAAAGAATAGGTATATAGGATTGTAGAGATAGGTTTACAAACTAGTCACTGTCAGGAGGATCGGAAGAATTCCGGATAGATTCTATGAAAGCTAGAATAGACAGTCAGTTAACCACTTATTCTTATATATTTATGTTAATTCATAATTTTAAATGGTTACTTAAGATACCTATAAAAAAATAACATACAAAATTGAGCAATTAGCTTCCCTTTTTTTCCGCAATTGCCCCAAAGACAACTGAATATACATTGTGTACGGTTTAACTAGGCAATAAGTAATTGGCATCTTTCAAAATGGATGCTCTCTACCGCGACGAAGTTTTATCTTATATATTGTCTTGCTCCTATGACTCCAAAACACACCAAGCTCAAATTCCCTCTGTTGCAATATCTGAATCAGCCTTTGTTTAGTTCTAATACCAAATTGGTATTGAATCCTCGACGCTTCGCTCATCTCTACAGAATAGAACTTCTCAAAAAATGCTGGAGGAGGGAATGTGACGCTAAGGGGCCTTTTTTTAGTTAGGGAATAGTGATCGGGGATCGAGGATTCTCCAGAGGAGATGTACTCGCGTTCGGGGACAAGGAGGACAACTAATCAGTGATCACTGTTAACTGTTAACTGTTAACTGATTCATCCCCTATCCCCTATCCCCTATCCTTCTTACCATCGAGTAAAGCACTGACAGTCATATCTCCCATCACATTAATAGCAGTACGACAGCGATCCAAAAACCAGTCTACGGTTACAAGTACGGCAATATATTGTGTAGGCAAACCTACGGAAGTAAAGACGAGAGTCATAGTCACTAGTCCAGCATTAGGAATGTTAGCCGCACCGACTGAAGCAAAAATCGAAGTGAGAACGACAAGAAGTTGTTGCCCAATATTTAAATGTTGTCCCAATACTTGAGAAATAAATAAAGCAGACATTGCCTCGTAAAGAGCCGTACCATCATTATTGAAATTCGCTCCGACTAATGCTCCCAAAGCTGCGGAAGATTCCCGTAAGCCGATTTTTGTTTGCAAAACTTCAAAGGTGACGGGCATTGTTGCCCCGGAAGAAGATGTGGAAAAAGCCATCACAAAGGCGTCGGAACCACCACGCAAGAAATTAACTGGTTTTACCCAAGAACCAAATTTAACTCTACTCAGGTAGTAGCAAGCTTGTAGCACCAGTGCTACTAACACCGCCAAAATAAAGGCTCCCAAAGATATAAACGGCTCGAAACCTTCTTTGGCAACTGTAGAGGCGACAATACCAAAAACAGCCAAGGGTACTAAACTTATCACCCAGTTTAGGATACGGATCACAGCCTCAAACAAAATTGAAATTACATTTTCAATGGGCTTGTATTCATTCTTACCTTGTGTCACCATCTCTGATTTAATGGCACGTAGAACAATACCAAAAGACAGAGCAATTACAATTAACTGGATGACATTGTTATTGACTAAAGGCTCAAGAATTGCTTTTGGGATTGCATCTTGAATCAGCCCCCAGGGATCGAATTTTTCCTGTGGCAAACCTGTACCTGTACCACCTGGAGCCGACAAACGTCCCCATGTACCAGGGCGCAGGAGATTTGCTACCAAAAGTCCGATAAATATTGCTACTGTAGTATTGGTGAGCAGTAGCACCGCCAAACGTCGTCCAGCAGTACCAGGAATATTTGCCGTCATGAAAGTATGCAGCACTGCTACCAAAATCAACGGCGGAGCTAGGGCGCGCAGAGCCTTAAGTATTAACTCGGCGGGAATAGCCAGGTTCTTGATTAGGGCTTCATTTGCTGGGCTGGGGTTGCCTGCACCTAGTAAAAATCCGACTGCGATCGCCAATATTAAGGCAATAATAATTTGTAATGTGAGTGGGATTTTTTGCCACCAAGGACGGCCTTTTTTTTCCTAGAGCGGTAAAACTTGCTAGAGAAGAGCAAAAATCTGGTAACGTAAGGATTA
>NZ_JCACKS010000228.1:0-41030 GCF_059505505.1 Pelatocladus sp.
ACAAAAGCTAGTTTGCGAATTACAAAAGCTAGTTCACGAATTACAAAAGCTAGTTCACGAATTACAAAAGTTGATTATACAAATCGCAAAAGCTAGTTTGCGAATTACAAAAGTTGAGTTACCAATCACAAAAGGTGTAACAGGCTAAACCTATGAACTTCCCTGTAAATTAATCTTCCCATCCGCAGGCATCCCAATTTTGGCACAGGGTAAATTACCGTTATTGTATGGTTGTTCGGGGTTAAAACAACCACTGGGATTTTCCACACTAATGCGAATACCCACAACCTGTCTGACTCGATCTTTTTGGAAGTAAATATTCTCTGGTGTAAACGAAGCTTGTGGATCAATAGAAATTACTTTGCCTGTCAGAGGTTTTTTCGGTGCAGAATCTAAGAAAATTTGAGTGGTTTGTCCCAAACGCACATTACCAATATCGCCTTCGGGAATAAAACCACGCAGATATATTGTTTTGGGGTCAACAATAGTGAGAATATTGCTTTGATTGCTGACAACAGCTCCCGGTTCCGCACTCCGAGCAGTTACTACCCCATCCAGAGGACTGACAACATTTAAGTCTTTCTTAGCATCTTGAATTTGAGTGAGGATTTGCTGTTTTGCTGCTTGAACATCTTTAATTTTTGCCTGAGCAGATTTAACTTTGGCTTGAGCAGATTTTAATTGAGCAAGACTTTGTTGTCGTTGTCTGTTGAGTGCTTCGATTTGAGCATTACGGATATCAGGGTTAAGCCCGGTGGTTTTGGCTTGCGTTAGTTCACCTTCAGTAGCGCTTAACTGTTCTCGTGCTGCATTGACTGCTGCTTTTTTGGCTTCTACAGTCGCGACTGCGGTTTCGTATGTGGTTTGAGCTTGATCAAATTGTTGTTGATTAATCGCCCCGTCGTTTACAAGTTTGGCATAGCGATCGCGGTTCACTTTTGCTAATTTTACTTCTGCTTCTGCCTGCTTGACTTGTGCTTGTGCCTGCACGAGTTGGGCTTTAGCTGCGGCGACATTAGCCTGTGCTTGCTTGATCCGCCCTTGAGTATTACCTTGGGACTGCAATAAATTCAATTTTGCTTCTTCAATTTGACTATCAATTTGTTTAATTTCTCCTTGAACTCGCTCTACATCTGCAAGCGCTTGCTGTTCATCTGATTGGGCTGATGATACCTGGGCCTGTGCGCCTCGTAGTTGGTCTTGCAGTTCTTTGACAGTACTATCATCTAACTGAATTAACTGCTGTCCTTTCTTAACTGCTACACCTTCTCGAACTGAAATAGACTCAATTCTCCCTGATTGTTTCACCCCAATATCAGTTTCGTAACCTTCTATTCTGCCACTGAATGTAAGTACATCTTCTGTTGTTGGTGGTTGCAGCCACCTCCAGACTCCATAGCCAATCCCACTTACCAACAGCAATAGCCCAATAATTAAAGGTATTGGCTTTTTGCGATGCTTTTCTTTATTCTTTGGTAAGGAAGCATCTTTAAGACCTTCTGTAGGTTGGGGTGCAGTCTGAGTCATGGTTTTACCCTATTAATTCAACACGCAACGTTGATTGATGGAGTTCGGGGAAAGGCGCAAAGATTTCGTAACTCGCGTGATGTTTATTTCCATTTCCACCAAGTTTCTGTGAGAATATTCATCATACTAGACAGTTTAGTATGATATAGCAAGAAATAGCCAAAAAATTTAACCTCTATGTCGCAAACTTCTTTCCCGGAATCTACAACCTTGGTAATAAATGAATCACCTGTTGTCACGCAAAAGCAGGAGCAAATATTACAAGGAGCCATGCGTGTATTTTTAAGATCAGGTTATGCTGGCACGAGTATGGATCGAGTGAGTGCGGAAGCAGGAGTTTCTAAGCAAACTATATATAGTAACTTTCAAGATAAAAAGGGACTGTTCAAAGCGTTGATAGAAAGGATGACTATAGGGAATTTTCAGAGCGTATTTCGTGATAGCGAATTCAAAGATGAACCTTCAGTGTTTTTACGTGAACTAACTACAATATTTTTTACTAAACTTGTAGATAATCCTGATTATGTGCCTTTGTTGCGATTAATTTTGGCAGAGTCAGAAAATTTTCCCGAATTAGCAAAACTTTATACTCACACAGTGATTCAGCAGGGTAAAAAATTATTGATTAAATATTTTGCTGATCACCCAGAATTAAACGTAGATGATCCACAGGCGATCGCTCAAATTTTTTTTGGTGCTTTGGTATCTCATGTCATCGTGCAAGAGATGCTATACGGTCAAGAAATGATTCCTTTATCACGCGATCGCTTAGTTAATAGTTTAATGAGTCTGGTGTTGGCGCGACAAAAAAATAAGGAGTTATGTACTGATTCATAACTCCCCAGCCAGGTTGGCAATGCTTGTAGTAGTTTATTTGATAAAACTTAAAGTAAATCAGCCAGTGAAAGTTTGCCTTCCATCTGAAGTTTAGCTTGCACACAGCTAGCACAATTGCAACCAAGTTGATCAATGATTGATTGAGAATCACTAGATAAGTTGGGTGCAATCCATTGGTGAACAGGTTGTGCAGACACCAATGTCATCTGTTGTGTGACAGCAGGTGCAGGCTGAAGAGAAGATGCAGCCGCCGGATTTACTACCGCCACCATAGAAGCAAGGACTACAGGAAAAGCAAGTAAAATTACTTTGATTATGTTCATAAAATTGGTAAAAAAAACCCCCATAGGACTATAACATAAATCATTTATGAAAAATTAGATCCCCAACTTCACAAGAGTTGTCGGGGATCTGAGCTTTGCGATTTTCACAAATCATATAGGATTGCTATAGTGTTTTCGCCCAAATAAATAATTCACCTTCTTTACCACCAGCAGCTATTAGCTTACCTTGCGGATGCCAAGCTAAACATGAAAAACCATTTGATGCGCCTGTGAGAATTTGCGATACTTGATTAGCATCTTTCCACAGACAAATCCAGCCATCAGAACCCGCAGATGCGAGAAGAAAACTTTTTGGTGCAAAGGCGATCGCATTAATGATATCTACATGATTGGTTAATACAGTTGCTTCCCAACCTAGAGACTCATCTAAGGACTTTTGCCAAACAACAATACCGTCAACGCTACAGCAAGCTAATATCGGTACACTATTTTGATCGCCAACACTAGACCAAGCGATTTCGCGAATTTTACCAGGAAAGCCGCGCATTATCCAAGGCTGAGGATCATTACCAGAGACTAATAACTGACTTTCCACTACAGTGATAGTGCGATCCATATTACCAGAAGCCAGATACTTGCCATCAGGCGACCATGCCATAGCCAGACTAACAGAAGGTATTACTAGGCTGTATGGTTCTTGATTCCAATCTCGGCAATTCCATACTTTTATACCCTGATGACCACCGATAGCTAAGTATTTTCCGTCGCTACGCCAATCAATACCCAATACTGATGAAAACTCAAAATTGAGAATTACGACAATTTTGCGAGTATCAGCATTCCATATTTGCACACGTCGCCCCAAGCTAAAAGCTAACTGGTGATTGTGAGGATTCCAAGCTAGTTGATCAACCCAAGCAGGAGCATTTTCTAAAGTAGCAATTAATTCAGTTCCTTGCCAGATTTTGACCTGACCATCTTGTCCACCAGCAGCTAAGAATTGTCCATCGTGAGAAAAAGCAAGACAATCAACAGAATTATCATTGCTAGTTTGCAAAGTAGTTAACTCGTCATTTTGCCAGAGTGCGACTTCCCCAGCAGAAGAAGCCACAGCGAGTATTGTATCTTGAGACGACCAAGCGATCGCACTTAGGTAATCTGAAAGTGTCCCAGAAAAATGCTGGTCAAATTCTTTGGAATCGAGAGTTGAAGGTTTCATGGTAAAGTTCTGGATTAAGGATTGGGGATAGGAATTTTACCTGATTGAGTTGAAAGTCGCGATCAATCTTAAGCTCAGTTAACTAAATTATACTTATCATCATGCAAATTAAATATTTATCAGCTTGTATCATTTTTTGTCTAGCAATAATACTTTTTTTCTCTGTCACACCTCCTGTTCAAGCTTCTGTTTGTCGAAATTTTCAAGGACATCAAATTTGTATTATTAGTATTAAACGCAGTGCCAAAAATTATTGGGAATATAGAGCAATTGTCAGTGTAGATGGAGTCAAAAGACCCCTCGAAGTTTACAACTGTCGTGATCAAAATAAACTTGAAGCAGATGGAAAAATTGTGCCATTTGATGATATTGATCCTGGTAGATTGATATGCAGATATTTTCAAAATAAAAGGTAAATAAATTTTTTCTACATCAATCCTGCTGATTCATACAGACGTTTGAGCATCGCTATGATCTTATCGCCATAATTTAAATCTGCTGACCATCGCCCTGATAATTGACCTAGTAAAGGGGCGATCCCACGGGTAACAAAACGAAATCTTGGATCTACCACATCCTGTACCAGAGGTTCTAAACTGGCGTAAGCTTTCAAATGTTGAATATGCGCCCTCACACCAATTCTGGCACTTTCAAAACTTGCTGCTTCACTACCTCCACCAATTGTCCCTAAACCTGCAAAGTTATTTTGTTCTAATTTAATATCACCGCCAAAGCGTAAAAAACCTGTTTCTACACACATTTGACAGAAAGCAATGTCATAGTTAACCCCTTCGATTGTGGCTTCTTCCCGATAGAGTTTGCCGATGTCAGGAAACTTGACGAAGGCATTTTCATTGTTATTTTTCAGAAATATTTGTAGCTGCACTTCTGAAGCATTACCATGAGACATGATTTTGTCAACTTGACCAGAGCAAATTACTAAGTTGGAACGTAAAGTTACGGTACGACTAGCACTGTCCCAACTGATAGAAACATGAAATTCTCGTAGTTCAATAGCTTTAACATAAACAACTCGACGATAGGTAATGCGGCGGACATTTGGTGCTTTTGATAGATCAATTTGCAAGCGATCCACTAAGTCAATCGGGATGTAAGCATTACCGTCAACTAATATCCCTTGCTCAGAATATTTTTGTCCATTAATGTTAATATTAATTGCAGGGTAAGTTGGTTCACTGCCTGCTGAACCAGGGTCAACACTACGACTCCAAGCAGCGACTCCATCAGCTATACCCACAGCAAAATCACGACGGCGATTTTGTAGTAAACCACGATCTTCTGGATTACTCAAAAAACCAACTTGCATTAACAAAGCAGGCGCTTGTGTCTGGCGACAAAATGCTAAACTACCCAAACCCGAATTTGTGTCTGGTTTCACTCCTCGGTTAGGTAATTGTGAAACGCGGCGTAGTAACCCCATTAATACCAATTCTGCATTGCTTTTGCGTTCATCATTGTTAGCAATGTAAAAAACACTAGCCCCACGCACAGAAGGGCTACTAGCACCATCAGTATGAATTTCCAACGCAACATCACCACGACGAACACGAGAATTGATCCAATCTATTGTTTGCTTGGCACTCAAGTCATCAGGAACTGATAAAACTTCAAAACTGCGCGCCCTCAGTTCTGTCAAAATTAAATCACGCAATAAAATCATTTCTCTGGCTTCTGTTGTACCTCCAGCCACCGAACCTGGATCAATTCCAGCCGTTTCTTTGCCTCCGTGGGCTGCGGAAAGAAAAACACGTCCCATTTTCAGTATTTCCTCTTATAAAATCTCAGGTAAGTAATTGAATACATCATTATTGGCTTGGGAACAAGAATATAATAGCGATCAGTTGTCATTGGTCATTGGTTATAGCAGTTTGTGTCCAATACGTACCCCACCCCTTAATCCCCTCCCCGCAAGCGGGGAGGGGAGGTTTTGCGTCAGCAAAGCCGGGGTGGGATTCCGACTGTATTGCAATCGAGTCAGAAGTGCTATATTTGCTGATTATTTACAATCCCCAATCTCCGGGAGCATCCCAAATGTTCAAAAAACCCGCCTGCGATTGAAATCGCTAAAGTCTGCTTAAGCAGACTGCTTGGTCTATTTGAGTCGTATTCATCCGACTTGTGCTATGAGCAAAGGGTTTAAACCCTTTGCGGTATATTGAAAAAATTGGGATGCTCCCCAATCTCCATTACCCCTTATCCCCTCCAGGGGACCCCTACCTTCCCCTTATCCCCTCCAGGGGACCCCACCTTCCCCAATCCCCAATCCCCAACATGTACACTCCTCGCCTACACCCAGACACTATAGAGGAAATTAAACAACGGGCTGACATTTATGATGTGATCTCGGAACACGTTGTTTTACGCAGGCGTGGTAAAGATTTTGTGGGTTTGTGTCCTTTCCATGACGAAAAATCCCCCAGTTTTACCGTCAGCCCTACAAAGCAAATGTATTACTGTTTTGGCTGTCAAGCTGGGGGGAATGCGATCAAGTTTCTCATGGACTTGCATAAGCATTCTTTTGCGGAAGTGGTGCTGGATTTGGCGCGACGTTACCAAGTTCCTGTGCAAACTCTCGAACCAGAACAAAGACAGGAGTTACAAAGACAATTATCAGAGCGATCGCAACTCTACGAAATTCTCGCTTCTACTGCTCAATTTTATCAACATGCTCTCAGACAAACCCAAGGACAAGTCGCCCTTGAGTATCTCCAACAAAAGCGCCAATTGCAAGACGAGACTATTGTGCAGTTTAACTTGGGTTATGCTCCTGCGGCTTGGGAAACTCTCTACCGTTATTTAGTAGAAGATAAACGTTATCCGGTGCAGTTGGTGGAGAAAGCCGGATTAATTAAACCCCGCAAAGAAAACAGTGGATATTATGATGTGTTTCGCGATCGCCTAATGATTCCGATTCACGATGTCATGGGACGGGTGATTGCTTTTGGCGGTAGAACTTTGGCAGATGAACAACCGAAGTATCTTAACTCGCCAGAAACTGAACTATTTAATAAGGGTAAAACTTTATTTGCTCTTGACAAAGCCAAAGCTGGTATTTCTCAAGTTGATCAAGCCGTAGTGGTAGAAGGATATTTTGATGCGATCGCCCTTCATGCGGCTGGAATTAATCACGCTGTTGCTTCTTTGGGTACTGCCCTCAGTATAGATCAAGTACGGTTATTATTACGCTACACCGACTCGAAACAACTAATACTCAACTTTGACGCCGATAAAGCTGGTAATATCGCCGCCGAAAGGGCGATAGGAGAAATTGCGGAACTGGCGTACAAGGGCGAAGTACAACTAAAAATTCTCAATTTACCCGATGGTAAAGACGCCGATGAATACTTACATACCCATACATCCACAGATTATCAACAACTGTTAGCGAATGCACCTTTGTGGTTAAATTGGCAAATTCAGCAAATCACAAAAGATCGGGACTTAAAACAAGCTACAGATTTTCAGCAAGTTTCGCAGCAATTAGTTAAATTACTCAAAAACATTACTAATATTGATACGCTTAATTATTACGTTTCTTATTGTGCGGAAATATTAGCTTTAGGAGACGCCAGATTAGTACCGTTGCGAGTTGAAAATCTTTTGACTCAAGTTGCGCCTCAGAATAATATTAGAGTTATATCGCGATCGCACTACAGACAAAACCAAGATTTATCAACACAAACAAATAAAAAAACTTCTATCACTTCAGAAAAAAGTCTACTAGAACAAGCAGAAGCTTTATTACTGCGAATATATCTGCATTGTCCCGAACAGCGCCAAGCCATCAATGATGCTTTAGAAGAACGAGATTTGCAATTTAGTCTTTCGCACCATCGCTTTTTGTGGCGACAAATTTTAGAACTTTCATCTGATATCTTAGAAGATGATTTAATCTCAATGGTGCAAGACAAATGTTTGGAATTTGCTGAAGAAATGGCCTTGGTTTCCCATTTGTTTCAGCTCAATGAAAAAAATAAGAAAGAAATATTACGTACTCCCCATGTTGTTCAAGCGACGACTGCTTGTATGGAACGAGTATTGAGAGAAAAACGTTATCGTCATTTTTTGGAATTGTGGGAACAAACTGATCATAAAGCTGAACCTGAGCGTTGGCAATCATATTATCAAGCTTTTTATGCAGATAAATTGCGCTTGCAAGAATTAGATAAACAACGACAGTTTTCTTTGACTGATTTGTTGTAATCTTGTAATTAGATGAATAGGCTAGGCGATACTTTGAAATAATCGCCAAGGGCTTTGGCTTGTGCCTTGCTGATCGAACGTTTACCATTCACAACTTCTGACACTACACCACTTGAGCCAATAATACCTACTAAATCAGCTTGACGAGTTCCACTGGCTCCCATAATGTGTTGGAGAATCTCATGAGGCGCAGATTCATCCATCGGATAATTTTGCGTTTCATATGCTTCAACCAATATTACTAGTAACTTGTGTAAGATTTGCTCTTCAATCGTGCGATTTTTCTTAAAAGTTAGCTGTTCTACTACTTGCAAAACACGTTCGTACTCTTGTTCTGTTTCAATTGCTGTAGGAGTAACCTCCGCCAAGAGATTGCGATAAGCATTTTGATCAAAAGTAAGCGTCATTTTTCCATTTACCTTTATCGTAATCAGCGTGTGTGAGAAAATATTTGTAATAAACTACCCTCTATCTTCAATTATTACTCCCACTCCTTGAGGGAGTGGGAATGTCAAAACAATTCAAAAAATGGTGATTATTTATTGAATGGAAGTTATCTTCCCAGTAATTGGATTCAGCGTTAATGAACCATCTTGATTAATTATTGCTGTTAAATTACCGCCTCCGCCATAGGAGTATGCCCATTTTTTATCTTTATAAGTAATCTCGACAAACCAATCTCCCGAAGAAACTCCGGGTGGTCTTTTACTACCAACGTCAGTAAAAATAACATCTCCTTGATTGGGAACTGAAAGCGTTGCATTCCCCAAAGCCACATTTGATGTTTCTACATTTTTACCTAGTTTTCCATTTTGAATATTAACGGTGACTGTTTGAGAGTATAAATTCTGGAGCTTGCTTAAATTCCACATTTTTCCTCCTCAATTAGGTATCTAAAGACTATGGAAATAGGCAATTTTATCTGGCAAGAGAAAACTGCTATTGATCAGCATACTATGCCTTTACTATCTTGATCAAGCCAATAACACTTTTTAATACACTTCATTGAGAAGGAGTTTGATTAGGGATGTATGAAAGCTTTCTCCCCACACTCCCTATCTTCTTCTCTAATTCCCCCGCAAAGGTGCATCCAAAACTTTCTTGATGCGATCGCGTGTCTCTAGTAAATGTGCTTTGGTATATTCGTCACCACCACGAACATTATCTAGTTTTTCGGATAATTTTTTCAAATTATACCAAGCTAAAGTCCGGGCATCTTCTGGAACTTCTTGTTTTCGCAACACCATTTCATTGAGAGTTTCCACATATCGGCGCTGTAAGCCTCGACGTAAGCTAGAAATCTTGATGGTTTTGCCTTGGGGTTTTAATACTTCTGTCCAAATGCCATTTTGCAGAGTATCAAATAGCTCAGGTAAGCTCAGGGAATTTTCGGTTTGATTTTTGTATTCCATGTCTTTGAGGCGGGAAAGGCGATCGCCTGAAAGCAAATCCCACAACACTAGACTTTGCATGAACAATACCCATTCATGAATCGGATAGTCTAAGCGACCGATACGGGGACTACTACCCCAATGTCGCCAACGGGATGGGGCTAATTTATTCAGCAAATCTGGTGAGAAGTTAAAAGCATTTTCGGCAAAGACATACTTTTGCAAAAGCGCTAATGCTTGCCGTTGTTTTTCTAATGGTACTGCTTGGAAGGGTAGTTTTCCTTCTTTATCATCAGGATGAACTCGATAAAAAGACTGTCCACCAATGTATTTTGTCGCGTAAAAAATATTTTGGAAATAATTTCCCAATACTGTACCAAATTGTTCTCTGACATCGCTATAGCTATCGCCATCGACAGGGCCACGCTGGTTGAGACGATCCCACATAATCCGGGCATTTTCTAACTGCCATTGAGAATAAAGCAGAACGTTGTTGCTGTTATCCCAAGCGTCAGCAGTCGGATCTAGGTCGTACATGTCTTCATCTGTAGCATAGCTCAATTCTGGCTGGTCTGATTTTTCGGCAATTTCAGTCAAAAATGGTTTTTCGGCTGTGGGAGTTGCGGCTGAAAATTGGGTGTAGCCATATTGAATTGCCCAGTCATCATAAGGCCCAACTATGTTAGGAAAATAATCTCCTTGTTTTTGACCTTTAGGTGCAAGATTTGGGGGAATATAGTCCATTACAGATGAAACTAGCCCTTTGTTGCGGGTAACATCTGTGTTGTTCAGTTGTTCTGGTGTCAGCATCGTGCTACCACGGAAATTGTGGCGTAACCCCAGAGTATGTCCGACTTCGTGAGCAATAATTAACCTTAAATATTGATGGATATAATTTTTCACCTGATCATCAGTAGGAGGCGTTTGTTGCAGAAGTGACATTGCAAGAGAACCAAAAGCAAATTGGTTAGCAGCTTCCATACCGTAACAAAGGTCATACTCTCCAGCTAGTTTCGATAAATGTTTGGCAAATAGCTTTGATTTGGCTGGGTTTTGGTTTGCTTCTAAACCATTGGTACAAAGCAAGCGATTTTGCATTAATGCTGTTAAGGAAGTTCTGTTTTTTTGCTGGTTGGGTTGGATAATTTGACGATACTCGTTTTTCAGGGCGCGGACAAAACTTGCATCTACTAAAATACTGGCGTTTAATATTTCTCCTGTGAGTGGATTGACGCGGGAAGGCCCCATGGCAAAATATCCATCTACGGTGTTGATCCAGCGAATTGTGTTGTAACGGATATCCGCAGGTTCCCATTTAGCATTATCCGGCATTTGTTTGACTTGGATTGCATCTTTAAATCCTGCTGCTTCAAAGGCTTTGTTCCACATCAAGACGCCTTCTGTAATGGCAGCGCGATATTCTAGAGGTACGGCGTTATCAATCCAAAAGACTATCGGTTTTTTGGGTGGAGAAATAGAGGCTGTGGGATCTTGTTTTTCTAAATGCCAACGGTTAATGTAGCGAACAAACGGTTCTTTGCGCTCATCGTTAGATAAGTCTTGGTAGGCGGTGATAAAATAGCCAATGCGATCGTCTGCTAGCCGGGGTTGGTAATTATTATTTGGGAGTTGAGATAGACTGTAGTGAACGCGTAAGGTAAAGCCACGGCTATCTGGTACGGTAATGAAGCTTTGTGTTTCCTCATCTTCGTCATCGCCACTACCAGAGAAATTCATCACAGATTCAATTTCGACATTTTGCGGGAAAGCTTTGGCGTTGCCAAAATAAGATTCATCAGCACTTCCAGGTAATCCCAAACTTGAGGTTAATCCTGCTATATCTGTCAGTAGCAAATCACTGAGATCGATTAAAATTGATTTGCTTTGGGGATGAATGCTTTTGATATCTATAGAATAGAGAACTGAGTCACTAAATGACCGCGCTAGCGATCGCGCCTGGGGATCTCCTTCACGAGTACGAAAATTGACGTTGCGGACAACAAAGTTTAATTTATTATTAACGCGCTCGAAATAAAACAAAAAATCCTGCAAAGGCATACCACTGTAGATACCAGCTTCACCAATACCTGATTCTAAGGTTGCTGTGGCAAGAAAATTTTTCTTTAGTTGCTCTGGTTTAATCTCTAGATATATTTTATTGTCTTCTTTGTTGCGGTAAATAGTAAATAAACCTTGCTGCTTTCGAGTATTTTTGATGACTGTGTTAAACTCTTCCAAGTCTTCTTTTTTCGATGGTTTGGAAGTAGAATCGGGTTTGTTCTCTGGTTTTTCTGGTTTATCTTTATCCGGCTTTTCTGAATCTTTCGCGATCAGTAAAAAAGGCTGCTGCTCAATTTTTTGAGTATCTTTTACCCAAATGAAAGATTGACGCTGTGATTGTTGATCGTTTTTGATCACCCAAATCTTGGATAAAGGTAGAGGAGAAGAAGACATCGGCATGGCAATTTTACCAGACACAGAGACGACTTTCTCTTTCTCCTGATTCCTCGCTTCCATAGCCAGTGTTTTGGCGCTAGCGATGACTATTCCTAAAAACAAACTAGGTAAAGCAACAACATAATAAGTTAATCTCTTCATCCGAAAATTCCTGGCTTCGTTCATTATCTCATTTCTAATACTTGCAAGGCAAAATGTCCTTACTACTACTATTGGCTGACTTGCCACGGTTTATCAAAAATATTCTTCAATAAAACTTAGACTCTTGGCAGATGACAACTCATATTAACGCTGAATATCAAGCAAGAAACTTTTATGTTAGCTGTTAATGACATTGATGAGCTTTTCTGCAATGTTTTACTGTAGTATTTTTGCTAACAACTATATCTGTAGCAAACAGAATCTATTGTTTTGATATTTGACCAAATTAAAGAGGCTGACAAGTTAATATAACAACTCAATCAGACGGCTTGGAGTTCATGAAAAACGAAAACGTTTTTAAGCAGACATTTTTGTTGAAATCAGACGAGAACATTGAGTAATAGCTTAAATAAGTATATGTATAAAATTATACTAAAAATAAATTTATTTTATAACCATTTTTTTACAGAAAAGTCCGATATTTAGGAATAAACATTATTTGGTTGATAGTATTAACGGATACATATATGGCACTATTATATCAAGTGTGGAAGCGTTTGGTAAGTTATGTTAGAAAAATCGAAGAACAAGAAATATCAAATTTAACGGGTCTTGAACTCGAAGGGGTTTTTACTTTAGTAGAAAGTAACAATGCTCAAAATAATTACAAAGAACTGCGATCGCCTGAACAATTGCAACAAGGTTTGGAAGAATGGACAAAAACTAGCGATAGATTGGATTTCCAAACAAGCGATCGCCAGTTAGATGAGAATATTTATGAGTTATTGGGAAATACTGCATTCAAGATTGAAATTGTCGAAACAGTAATGCAGAGGTTGATTGCTAGTAATAATTTTCGACCTGTACTGTTATTTCAGCGTTTAGCAGATTTTTATAGTCGTTGGTGTGAGGGGGTATTTATAGATGCAGTACCCAGTGAAAACTTACCACAGAAAAAGATGTTGCAGTTGCAAGCACAAAATCTTGCGATCGGACTACGACAGGTAGACATCAATACAGGACTGAATGTGTTGATTTTACTGTTGGAATTGCATCGTTATGCCCAACAGCAAGATGACATCAAAAACCAAATAATTTTTTATCCCTCTGGTCAACGGTACAAAGATATTTTTTTTACATCTCGACTCCTACGTGTCATTAATTATAGCGATGCGATCGAAATTGGTAATTTTGCTAATGTTGTTGGGGGATTCCTCAAAGGTAACAACTTTAGTGGCACTTATCTTGGGGATGCGAACCTGACTGGTGCTAACTTTAGTGGTGCGAACCTCAGTGGTGCTTATCTTGGGGATGCAAATCTGACTGGTGTTAACTTTAGTGGTGCTAATCTCAGCGCTGTCAACCTTGGCGATGCTAATCTCAGTGGTGCGAACCTCAGTGGTGCTAATCTCAGGTGTGCTGATCTTAGCAGTACAAATCTCAGTGGTGCGAACCTTAGTAGTGCTGATATTTACCGTGCTGATCTTAGTCACGCTGATCTCAGCAGCACTAACCTCAGTGGTGCCGATCTTAGCCATGCTAACTTAACCAGTGCTAATCTGAGGGATGCAAAACTCAACAGTAGCTATCTGAATCACGCGATTCTCTTTGGTGTTAATCTCAGTGATGCGAACCTCAACGGTGCTAACCTTGACTATGCTGATCTTTGCCGTGCTGACCTGAGTGGTGCAAACCTCAATCATGCTAATCTCAAAGGCACTAACCTCAGCGATACCATCCTTTTTAGCACAAACCTCACAAATGCCATTCTCATCTGTGCCGATCTCAGCTATGCCAAACTCAACGGTGCTAAACTCAACGGTGCTAATCTTAAAAGCGCCATTCTTCTGGGTGCAGATCTTGGTGGTGTAGACCTGACTAATGTTATTCTCAACGAAGCCGATCTCAGTGGCGTGATTCTCAACGAAGCTGATCTTAGTGGTGCAGACATCAGCGACGCTATTCTCTTAGCTACTGACCTAAGTTACGCCAACCTCAGCAGCGCTAACCTCAGTGGTAGTAACTTGAGTGGTGCAATCCTCAGTGGCGCTGATCTCAGCTACACAAACCTGAGTTATGCAATTTTAGGTGGCGCAGACCTCAGCGACGCCAACCTAGAAAAAATGATTTGGAATGAAAATTTAGAGTGGGAAGATGTGCGTGGTTTAGATAAAGCGATAAATATTCCAGAAGCTTTAAAGCAGCTGTTGGGAGAACGGGGATTGGGGATTGGGAAATAGGGAATTAACTTATACCAATTCTCTGTAAAGCTGCACATTATTTTAACCCCTCCCAACCTCCCCTTACCAAGGGGAGGTACCATCTTCATATGGAAATGGTATTAGTACAACATTTCACAAGTTCGTAACGAATATAATTCTGAAAAACTCTGCGAACCTCTGCGCTTACGGGCGAAGCATTTGTGTAGAAAAATGATAATTTTGGCTATCAATATTGGCACAAATGCTTCGCCCCTACAGCTACAAACTTAAATCTAACAACGCGTGTATACTCTCATCAGATAAATCGTAGAGATATCGCATCTCTTTGAAATTACTAAAATTTCGTTGAATTGACCTGCGATAGGTTGGATCGTAGTGATTAGATAAAATATCTTTGATGAATAATTCCCACTTCTCAGCATCAATTAATTGATACCACTGATTTAATTTTTCCCAGCCATAGCGATCTTTGAGTCTTTCCAACTTTGCTTTTAAAATATCAGGATATTCTACAAAGTGCGAATATTTTTGCAAAAGAAACTTGACTCTTGCAGTGATTGGTAGTTGAATATCTACACAACAAGCCTGTTTCATTTTCTCCCACAAAGACTTCGGTAAATAAACTTTACCTATTTTTCTACTTTCTGACTCTATCCAAACTGGCTGATTAGGATGAAAACCTTGTAGTTGTTGCAATAGTAGTGATTCAAAGTACTTTTGAGTAGGTTGGGGTGAAAGTTTATCTTGCCATTCTTCACCAAATACAGAACCACGATGTTGAGCCAAATTTTCCAAATCTAATACTTGAGTGCCGCGCTCACGCATTTGCCTTAAAATGTAGGTCTTACCACTACCAGTTAAACCACACAGTATTTTGTAAGTAAATTTTTTGGGTAATTCTTCTATTTGTTGACGCACATAAGCACGATAAGTTTTATAGCCACCTTCAAGTAGAGTTACGCGCCAACCAATTTGACCAAGTACTAAAGCCATACTTAAAGAAGGCTGTCCACCCCGCCAGCAATACACAAGAGGATGATAGCTCTTTTCTTTTTTGGCAAAGTGTTGAGTGATATGCTCAGAGATATTCTTTGTTACCAAAGCTGCACCAACTTTTCTGGCTTGAAACGTGTTTATCTGTTTATATATAGTTCCTACTTCTGTGCGTTCGGAATTATTTAGTACAGGTAAATTGATTGCGCCAGGAATATGATCTTCGCTAAATTCTCTGGGAGAGCGAACATCTATAATTTCAGTGTAGGTTTCTGTCTTAGGTTGTTGAGTGTATGTAGGTAAAGGTGGCATGTGATTTAGTTATTATAAATAATTGCTTGAAAATGAGCTTTATTCTCCTGATTGTAATAAATAGCGTCAGATTTCATAAACACCTTAGCGTAGCTATTGGGTTAAGAGGTTATTGATAACAGTAAATTCATTACCCAAATAACAAACACCTAACAACTACCACTAGCCCCCATCGAATGGCATAGTAGTAGGGTGGGTACTGCCCACCCTACTATTTTTTAGGGGTATACAATCAAAATGACAGACTTCAGAGAACTCAAAGAATGGGAAAAAGCCCATGAGTTAACAGTTGCAGTCTATGAAACTACCCAGTCTTTCCCCGAAGAAGAATTACTGGGGTTAACGCAACAAATACGTTTAGCCTGTTCCGCAATCCCCATTAAAATAGCCCAGGGATGCAATCGCGAAGATAGAGAAGATCAAGTTAATTTTTTAGAAACGGCGAAGGATGCAGCTATTGAGGTAGAGTATTATCTCTTGCTGTGTTATGAGTTAGATATGCTTGATTCTTCTGATTATGATCGCCTGGTCAGCAAAACAGTTGAAGCCAAAGAACTCCTAGAATTGTTCATCGATAAACTTAGTCATAGATAATCAAGTAGGGGCGAACGACCGTACTCTGCTAGAAGCCGCGCAGGGCGCGTCACGCCCATACAGTATGATTAAACTTACTCCCCAAAATTTGCAAACCATCAATAGTCACGCCGAAACTACTTACCCAGAGGAATGCTGTGGGATTATTTTTGGTCATCGTGGCAATGATGATAAAACTGTAGTAGAAATTATGCCCACAGAGAATGCTTGGAGTGCTGAAGCGGCGCTAGATTTTCCTGGTGAGGAAATCACATTTGAAAAAAAGCGCAGGTATGCGATCGCACCTCAAGTCATGTTACAAGCACAAAAAGCAGCACGGATACGTTCTATCGATATAATAGGTATTTATCACTCTCATCCCGACTATCCAGCAATTCCCTCAGAATTTGACCGACAGTGTGCTTGGCAAGAATACTCATACATCATTGTTTCTGTACAAAATGGTAAAGCTGCTGAGATCAACAGCTGGTGTCTTGATGATCACCACCACTTCCAACCAGAGACAATTGAAAAGTTATTTTAAAAACCACTAAAAATACAAAGACACAAAGGGTATCGTTTTTGGGTAGGATAAAAAGTCCGCGCTTCCTCATCTAACTGCTATGCTAAATCCGAACTTGGATGAAATCCAGCTGACGAAAGACGATTACGAACGCTACTCCCGACACTTAATTTTGCCGGAAGTAGGATTAGAAGGGCAAAAGCGTCTCAAAGCCGCTAGTGTACTCTGTATCGGTACAGGTGGACTAGGTTCACCGTTACTTTTATATCTGGCGGCGGCGGGTATTGGACGCATCGGTATTGTTGATTTCGATGTTGTTGATACTTCCAACCTCCAACGTCAAGTGATTCACGGTACTTCTTGGGTGGGTAAACCCAAGATTGAATCAGCCAAGAATCGCATTCTCGAAATTAATCCCTATTGTCAGATTGATCTTTACGAAACTCGCCTAAGTTCCGAAAACGCCCTTGATATTGTTAAACCTTATGATGTTGTCGTTGATGGAACTGATAATTTCCCCACGCGATATCTTGTCAACGATGCTTGTGTATTGTTAGATAAACCCAACGTCTACGGTTCCATTTTCCGTTTTGAAGGTCAAGCAACGGTATTTAATTACGAGGGTGGGCCAAATTACCGTGATTTATATCCAGAACCCCCACCACCAGGAATGGTTCCCTCTTGTGCAGAAGGCGGCGTCTTGGGAATTTTACCGGGAATGATTGGCGTCATCCAGGCAACAGAAACCGTTAAAATTATTATGGGTCAGGGCAATACTTTAAGTGGACGCTTACTGCTGTACAATGCCTTAGAAATGAAATTCCGCGAATTGAAATTGCGTCCCAACCCAATACGCCCAGTAATTGAAAAGTTGATAGATTACGAACAATTCTGTGGTATTCCACAAGCGCAAGCAGAGGAGGCGAAACAGCAGATGGAACTTTCCGAAATGACTGTACAGGAATTAAAGCAGTTGTTGGATGGCGGTAGTGACAATTTTGTACTGCTGGATGTCCGCAACCCACATGAATATGAAATTGCTAAGATTCCTGGTTCTGTATTAGTACCTTTACCTGATATCGAAAATGGTGAGGGTGTGAATAAAGTTCAGGAATTAGTCAATGGTCATCGCTTGATTGTCCATTGTAAATCAGGTATGCGTTCTGCAAAAGCTTTGGGAATTCTCAAGCAAGCAGGAATTGATGGTACAAACGTCAAAGGTGGAATTCTGGCTTGGAGTAAGGAAGTTGATCCATCAGTACCCACATACTAAATATTAAATTTTAATAAATTATTGATGCACACAGGTAAATTTTATCTGTGTGCATTTTTATCACGGTTTGAAACTTCCTAGATCCTCGACAACTTTTGCGAAGTCGGGGATCTGAACACCCACGACTTATCAAAATTAACGTGAGTTCGATTGATTTTATTAGCCCAATATCCCGCCCTCAAATAATTTTGAGGCTAATAGCTAAAACCCACTTGAATTGGGTTGAAAGGCTTATTGATTCAGTCTACTTTAAGAGGTTGTTTGAAAAGTGATTGGCTGTAATTTTAATTACATTATTACCCCCCCCTTAATCCCCCTGCGGTGTACACACAAATCCTCTGATCCCCCTAAATCCCCGCGCTGACGCGCCGCTACGCTAGAAAAAAGGGGGACTTTGATTCTAGTTCCCCCTTTTTTAAGGGGGGTTAGGGGGGATCAAAACGCTACTAGGCAACTTTATAAGACTTCTGTGTACACCGCAGCCTTGTAAAGGGGAGGGTTAGGGTGGGGTAAAAAATATTTGATACATCAATCATGACTTTTCAAACATCCTCTAAGTAGACTTTGATTATTAGCCCGCAAGTAAAGTGCGGGCGAGTTAATTGCTTAGTCTGATAATATTTATTGAACTCACGTAAAATTAATGGGACAGAACACTAATTTCAAACTCGTAAATCAAGTTTTCAACTCGTAAATCAAGTTTTCAACTCGTAAATCAAGTTTCAAACTCATAAATCAAGTTTCAAACTCGTAAATCAAGTTTTCAACTCGTAAACTAGCAAATTTCAGCAAATCTACTTGCATTTATTATTTGCACTAATTCCAATTCTCTAAAAGTTCTGTGGCTTCACTCAGGTTAATGCATCTGTTTATTACGTATTTTAATGATATATAGCGAACTCAGTTTGAAACACTATCAAGGTTCTCTATTTCAATTAATCAAAAGGAAAGCTTTATGACCCAACGGAAACGAAACTCGATTGCACTAACCAAAGCTGAAAGAAGAATTGAAGGGTTACAAATGATTGATTCTAACTTAAATTTTGGTAATGGTTTGTCAATCACTACCTATAACAGCATGATTAATGATTTACGAGAAAAGCTAGCCGCCTATAATCAAGCACGAGCAATCATGGATAGGACGCAAAATGCATTAAGAGAAGCAGAATGTGTGTTAAATGATTATTCTGAGCATATGCTGCTGGGTGTTGCGTCTCGCTATGGTAAAAATAGTGATGAGTATGAAATGGCTGGTGGAACGCGCAAATCACAACGACGAAGAACACGTTCTGTGGCAAAGTAAATTTTTACAGTCGATAAAGATACTCCTGTATCCGTTGCTAAAGTTTGTTGACTTGGATATCCATTTCGTTGAAGGGCTGATTTAACTTGTTGAATGGGAGCATCCCAAATGTTCAAAACCGCCTGCGATTTAAATCGCAGTCTCACAGTTAAAGTCTGCTGAAGCAGACTGTTCTGTTTGATTTATTTGATGTAGTATGAAGACGACTTATGCTACGAAGTTCGGGTTTAAACCTTTAGTGGTATATTTAAAAATTGGGATGCTCCCTGTTGAATAGACTCTGGGACTACCCGAAGCGATCGCGCCATTACTTCTCATTTTCACATACCAACTGTGGATAAACAAGAATGTAAACTAGTTGAGGATCAAATTTATCAGCAGGACAAACAACAGTAATTACAACTGCGATGGGGCTTTAAGTTAGTGCGATCGCATTTTTGATAACTAGCGTGTGTTGTGATCAGTTGCAGACCGAGTCAAAAATAGGAAGTTAAACAAGTTGAAAAATAATGAATTCTGAAATATTTAGTATTCATAATTCATAATTTTCCTGTGTTTACAATCGCTGCAATAAACTCAAACCATGAGTATCAGTCCCACAGGTGTTATAAAGTCCGTATTCAGCAGCTAACTGCTGGACTTGTTGTGATTCTGTCGCACTGGGTTTCCAAGGTTTTGGGTTGTTGTAGGCGTAGAAAGTTTCCACACCATTAATACCAAGTTCAGCAGCAGCAGGAATTAATTCTGAATGCGATTTTCTTTTGTAGCGTGCTGGGTGAGCAAGTACCGCTAACCCACCAGCTTTTTGAATTGCAGCAATAACGTTAACTGCTTCATGTTCTTCTCCTGTGGTAATTCTCCTTTGAATGTATGGCTTAATATCTGGGTGTGTAGTATCAAAGGCGTAAGCCAAAATGTGAACTTCTATACCTAGCAAACCAGCATTAATTTCTACACCACTCCAGAGGTGAGGAACACGTACACCTGGGTGACTCCATTGCCAATCTTCCAGCCATTGTTGTGCTGCTTGGTAGCCAGATATACTATGATGATCGGTGATTGCAAGTCCTTCTAAACCGATGGCGATCGCTTGTTCCATTAACTCACTCGGATGTAATTTACCATCAGAGTAAATGGTGTGCATGTGAAAATTGAAGCACTTCGGACAACTTTGAGCATCGATGTTTTGAAATACTTCTTCTAATAATTCTCTAGAGGCAAAAGCAGTCCGAATACAATTGACAGTCATAACCCCCTCTTTTTTGTTTTGTGAATGAGTGATAGTTAACACTCCAACACAACCTATTCATGGCTCGGAATTTACCAGCACTTTTACATAGTGTTGGTGGCTTTTTTTTTAAGCTTGGTTGGTAATATTTTTCAATATGTTAAGACTACGTTAGCAAATTTAAACGTAATTGGTCATGAGTATTTTCGATTGCCAACCTCAACAAAAGTAATTAAATTTGCCAAAACTCTCCGTTATTTCCACATCTAATAAATATAGAAATAACGACTACAATACTTATGAATCAAGCACAAAAATTACTAGATTAGGAAAAAATCAATCTAATCATATGTATTCAATTTATCATTGATTCTGGTAAACCTAATAATTCGCCGGAGCCAGTAATCACTTCACCAATGACATAAGTTGCAATATTTTGGGACTCAAAATGATCAACTGCTGGCTGTACTTGTTGTGGAGGTACAAGTAAGACAAAACCGATCCCCATGTTGAAAGTGTTATACATCGCCTGGGGACTCACTGAACCAGTCTCAGCTAACCATTGAAATATAGGTGGAATAGACCAACTGTCAGTGTCAATTTTAATTGCTTGTCCTTGTCCCAAACATCTGGGTAAATTTTCTGGTAAGCCACCACCAGTAATATGAGCCATACCATGAATCTCTAAACCCGCTTGGCGTGCAGCGAGAATGGGTTTGACATAGATGCGGGTAGGTGTGAGGAAAGTTTCTCCTAAAGTTTTACCACCAAGTAACGCTGGGCGTTGTTCCCAAGCAAGTCCGTGATCACAGATGATTTTTCTAACTAAACTATAGCCATTACTGTGAACACCTGCGCTACTCAGAGCGATCGCCACATCTCCCACTTGTACTTGCGAACCATCGAGTAGCTGACTTTTTTCTACAACTCCCACACAAAAGCCAGCCAAATCATACTCACCAGTTTGGTAGAAACCAGGCATTTCTGCTGTTTCTCCCCCCAATAAAGCACAACCAGCTTGTTTGCAACCAGAAGCAATACCCGCCACAACTTGAGTTAATTGCTCTTTCTCTAACTTACCAGTTGCCAAATAATCCAAAAAAAATAGTGGTTCAGCACCAGATGTCAACACATCATTAACGCACATCGCCACCAAATCAACCCCAACGGTGTCATGAATGTTGAGAGTGTGAGCAATCTTGAGCTTTGTACCTACACCATCAGTACCAGAAACTAGCACTGGTTCGTGCAAACCAGTTGGTAACTGAAAGTAGCCACTAAAGCCTCCCAATCCGCCTAACACTTCCGGTCTAAAAGTGCTATGAACCAAATTACGAATCTGAGTTACAAAAGCGCGACCAGCCTCAACATCAACTCCTGCGTCCTTATAATCCATTACTTACAACACCGTGACCAACGCCCCAACCATCTAGATTATCACCATAGACGCTTTGTGTTGTCATTTGTCATTAGTCATTAGTCATTTGTTATTTGGCCTTTGTGATCCGATTTTGGATTGCTTCCCTATGAAATGTGGCAACTTGTACCATCAAGGTATTATCTGTCAATTGACTAATGACAGTCGCTTCGCTCCAAGTTAAAAGTAAAAAGTAAAAAGTTAAAAGGCACTCATAAAAAACTTCAGTTGTGGGTATCAAGCCCACTTAAACACTCATAATTTTACCGAGACACGTAGTGCAAGGTAAAAGGTGTCCTTTTTTCAAGCCCACAGATTTATCAGTGGGAATCTTTCTTTTTACTTTTTACTTTTTACTTTTTACTTATTCAAATACCTCATCTTCTTGACCACGCCACCATTCACCCAAATTCATTAAATCTTGGTGAATATCAGCCAAAGTATCAGCGTATTCAGTTTCTGAAAGTGCTTCACGCAGTTCTTGGAGTTTTTTCAGTCGCAGTTGTACCATCAGCCAAGGTTTGGCGATGCTGTCAGTTGCTTCCATGTATTGGGCTAAGTCTTTGCTATCCATGTTTTTTATTTCTCAATTGTTGAATCTATAAGTTGCTCTAATATAATCATGAATCAAAAACAGTCACGACTGGCATCGTGACTGTCTTAAGTTTTAGTGAATCAATTGAAATTTCGACAAGTGACCAGTGATCACTGATTACTGATCACTGATTACTGATTTAAGCCGCAGCATATCTTTGCGCGACAAAATCCCAGTTCACCAACTGATCCATGAAATTCTTGATGAATGCTGGACGAGCATTGCGGAAATCAATGTAGTAGGCGTGTTCCCAAACATCTAAGGTTAAGAGTGCCTTTTTACCATGAGCAACGGGGTTCTCAGCATTGGGTGTCTTCATTACCTTTAAGGTGCCACCATCATCAATTAACCAAGCCCAACCGCTACCAAACTGAGTCGATGCAGCATTAGAAAATTCATCTTTGAATTTATCAAAACTGCCAAAATCTTTTTCAATTTTGGTAGCCAAATCACCTTTAGGTGTGCCGCCACCTGCTGGCTTCAGACAGTTCCAGAAGAAAGTATGATTCCAAACTTGAGCAGCATTGTTAAAAACACCTGTCTTGGAGGAATCTTTAAAAGCAAGTTGGATCACTTCTTCCAATGGCTTATCAGCAAGCTCTGTTCCCTCTGTAAGTTTGTTCAAATTATCTACATAAGCCTTGTGATGCTTGCCATAGTGGTACTCGAAAGTTTCAGCTTTCATACCGTATGGTTCTAAAGCATCAAATGCAAAAGGAAGGGGGGGCTGTGTAAATGCCATTTTGTGAAATCCTCTCTTTACAGTTTTCCAGTTTAGAGCTTCTGCTGAAGCTTCGGAAAATAAATAACTAAGTGTTCAGTAGTTTAAGTTGCTGAACACTAGCAATAAAACTTAATAACTTGATTCTACAAGCAAATGTGGTATTAGAAGCGTCAATCTCAAGGTATAGAACCACAAAAATGCTACCAAAAAATTTTTATTTGAGTATTAATACTAAAACATCTATCGTAGGTTTGATTTTAAACGCAGAGCAACTAGAAGCAAGCAAACTCAGCAGACGTAAATCTTATGAACACAAAGCTTTGTCATTAAATCTATTAGTTATTTTTATAACTCTCTTGGAAATCATAATCTAAAGAAAGTTTTAACAGTCTAATGTAATTTATTTTACATGGAATTTTCAAGTATAAAATCTTGACATTCGGTAATATATATGCATCAAGATCAGGAAAAGTAACTTGTTTTAACATCAACAAAAGAGCAGAGTTTATAGATGGCGATCGCCATCAAGACTGAGCGGCTCTCTTATCCCAAATTACCAATTACTGAAATAATTCCTGAGTATTTAAATAGAAGTAAAAACCTTGGTAGAAATGTGACTATGAAAACATTTCGAGCTTTAATTGGAAAATTCAAATCATAGTATAATTATTAATATATATAATCATAAATATGCATACAGCAAAGACAGTAAAACAAGTAGAAGCTCAATTGCTGACACCAGAAAACTTTGCCCGTTATGGACAGGTGATTTTTCCTAGTAAAGATGGTAAAACCTTTGATACAGAAGATGCTCAATTACGACTAGATAAAGGTACACCCCGTTTTTATATTATGCATTTGGAACGTCGCGGACGGAAATTTTACAAAATCACTCGCCACGTCCAATGCACTCAATGTCTAGGTTCATTAGAAGGTAAGGACTGGTTAATTGCAGTTTGTCCTCCTAATAATGAAGTCAAAGAACCAGATTTAGAAAATATGTCTGCTTTCCGTATTCCCGGAAATTGTTTTATCAAATTAGATGTAGGAACTTGGCACGCAGGGCCATATTTTGAGCATGATAGCGTAGATTTTTATAACTTAGAATTGAGTGATACGAATGTAGTGGATCATTTCACTCATGATTTTTTGCAGAGTCAGCATATAGAGTTTGAGATTATTTAGCACAGTATCTATCCCACCTCGGACCCCTCCTCAATACATCGGCGAGGATTAGGGTGGAGTAAAACTTAATAACCAAAAACTAACTATTGACAGATGCCAATCTGCCATTTTCGGAATTAATGTAAAAATATTTGTATTGATCTGTTATTAAATTTATTTTACTTAGTAAGACTCGGTATTGTGAAGACTCACACCGCCTCAGAACAGATGCATCTAAAATTTTCTCAAGATATCAAGTTACTGTTACAACGGTTATCTGAAAAGCCGTTATCACTTGGAGATATCCTGGCAGAAACTTCGGAACGAGGTTTTAATTTGGTGATTGCATTGTTAGTTTTACCCTTTTTGTTTCCAATGCCACCAGGATTAACGGGTCCATTTGGTGGCGCTTGCTTGATATTGTCAATACAAATGGTTTTAGGTAGGCGATCGCCTTGGCTACCTCGAAAAATAGCTACATATAAATTTCCTCGTTCTTTTGCCAATATCCTATTGCAAAATTTGCGACGCATTACCAGAATTATAGAAAAAATTGCTCGCCCTCGATTGTCTAAAATTGCTGATAATCCTTACGCTTGGCGGTTTAATGGGTTTTGTATTTCTTGGTTAGCAATGTTATTAATATCACCAATTCCTCTTACTAACCCTATCCCAACTATAGGTATTTTATTATTAGCCGTGGCAACAATAGAATCTGATGGTTTACTGATGTGTATTGGCTACATATTTACTATTTTAACTACTTTATTATTTGCCCTGATTGGTTATTTGTTTTTTATAGCTCCAACTTTACTGCCAGAACTCCTACGCTAATAAATTAGCAATTGATTTTTTATTTAAAATTAGAACTAGAAACTTTTACAAAAAACCCTCAGTGCAGGACTGAGGGCAGTAATTAAGGTGCATCTACCACTTCTATATCCATAGTGCTAACAACAGCATCCGGTAAAAATGAACGAATAGCAAATATTTTCAATCCCTACAAAGACAGAAGTTTTAATATATTTAAACGTGTTATAATAAAGCCCCCAGCCAGAGGCTGAAGGCTACAAACTCGGGTGCATCTACCATTTCTTTATCCGTCTGACTAACGAATGCATCCGGAAAAATTTATAGATAGCGATCCCCGCTTTTAATTTTGGGATTGTTGAGTTATTCATGGGCAAAGAGTGGTGATTTATTTACATATTCTGCAACACCTGTCGGATAATACCTGCTGGTACTTGATCTGTCACCGTCACCGCACCAATTTGGGTTGGTAATACAAACCGAACTTTACCCTCTTTCACTTTTTTATCAATCTGCAATGCTTCAATAATCGCTACAATATCCAACCCAGATGGTAATTTAGTTGGTAAACCTGCTTTTTCTATTAAAACATCTTGGCGTTTTGCTTCAGCCTGACTCCACATTCCCAGTTCTACAGCGATCTGTCCTGCTGCTACCATACCGATCGCAACTCCTTCTCCATGCAGTATTTGTGTGTAACCTGTCAAGCTTTCCACTGCATGACCGATGGTGTGTCCGTAGTTGAGTATCGCCCGTAGTCCAGCTTCTTTCTCATCTTTGCTAACGACATCAGCTTTAGCTTGACAGGAGCGAGTTAATATGGTCTCTATTAATTCTGGTTGAATATATCTCATCTCATCCAAGCGCAGACTTGCTTCCAATTCAGCAAATAACTGAGCATCCCAAATAACACCATACTTGATTACCTCTGCCATACCTGCACCGAATTCCCGTGCGGGTAGCGTTTTCAACACATTGGGGTCAAGTAATACTAATCGCGGTTGATGGAATGCGCCAATCAAGTTTTTACCTTGGGGATGGTTGACGCCTGTTTTGCCACCGATGGCTGCATCTACCATCGCTAAAAGGGTTGTAGGCACTTGTATAAAATTAATTCCTCGTAACCAAGTCGCTGCCGCAAAACCCGTCATATCACCAATGACGCCGCCTCCTAAAGCTACCATTGTGGCAGAACGTTCTAAGCGATTTTCCAGTGCTACATTGTATAAATCTTCTACCGATGCCAAGGTTTTATAATTTTCGCCATCAGGTAAAATATGGCTTGCAACTTCAAAATTGGCAGCTTTAAGTGATGCGATCGCTCTTTCCCCATAAAATGGAAAAACAGTCGGGTTAGAAACTAGCAAAACTTTCTTACCTAACTGTAAATTAGCCATATATTCGCCTAATTGATCTAGGCTACCTGGTGCGATCGCAATATCATAAGACTGCGACGGTAGATTTACTTTAATTACGGAAGCCATCACTAACCTCTTTGCAAGTCCGTGTCGGCTATTTTACCGCAATGCAGTCCTAGCCTCACTGTTTGATGGCGATCATGATATAACTCCACAGGCTATTCGTCCTCCACCTGCATCCGCCCCCGTGCCATTAGCTTTTTGCTGATCTGGTAACAGGTGAATGATGATGGCGCTACCATTACCGTCAAACACATTGACAGGGCCTTCACTGAGGGTAATTCGACTGGTGATCGCATCGTATTTTGCCCGTCCCTGTTGATCTACTTCCAAATTCGGCAAATCACCTAGATGATAGGGATGATTAGCCTCTACAGGAGTTTCTGAACTAAAAGGGCCAGGGTCAAAATGTCCACCAGTGGTACTATAAGGAGGATTAGCATCAGGTTCACACACGCCCACAGCATGAATGTGGAGTCCATGTAGACCAGGAGTCAGTTTGGTCGGGTTGCCTTGAATCTTACCCCGAATCCGTACCGCCTCATTTTCTCGCTGTGTCAAAAAGAGTGTACCGTTAATGTCTGTACCCGCAATTTGCACTTGTGCTTGCAGGATATTAGGTGGATAAAACGCTTGTGCCAATTTCATTCTAGTGAATAGCATCAAGTAGATGGATAGTCCAAAGATCAACAAATATTTTAATCGTGAAAACTGTCTCAACATAACCTCCAGTGGTAGTGATAGATAACTTAAATTGAGTATTTAGACAAAATATATTTAACGTGATTGTAAACTTCGTGAGCTACCACGCCGTATAGACGGAGGGGGCTTCCCAATTCATCGGGAAAGCCTCCAAAACTCCGTAGTTCTATTGGTCTGACATTCCCTCCAAGGGTAGGAGGAGTTCTGGTCTCCAAGACCCAAGTTTTTTCTTGCAACATATACCTATGAAGCTCTGGTTCTCGCTTATGGCATTGATGTTAAAAAATGCACCTACGCAATCACACGGTTAAAGTTATTTATATCTACACTACATGAGTTCGACATTTCGGTAAATGTCTTTGTTAAGTAGCACGAACATCATACGGCTACACCATGCCAACCTGATTCTTAAATTATGCTATTGACTTAAAGCGCACTCTAAGTTTTAAGTAGTTAAGCAAAAATTAAATATATATTCGTCATTGCGAATGAAGCGGAGCGTAACGACGCAATCGCAAGCGTTAGAGCTAAATCAAATTGACTCACCAGAGCATAAATATTTTTGCCTGACTACTTAGCACGGCTGGCGATCGCTATGCTCAAGAACGCATGAGCTGGAGTAATGTCACAATCTGAGACTCAAGGAAGCTAACAAATGATTCAATAGATTTAAGAGTAAACAATTGTGGAGAAACGCAAATGTTAGCCGTAGTATCTTATATCATCTTCTTGGCAATCTTTTTTGGCATTGCAGTCGGTTTACTGTTTGGTCTGCGCGCCGCCAAGATTATTTAATAAAGCAGAGTAGAAGACGACCGGTACTGCTCGCTTAAGAATTTTTCGTCATAATTTTAGACATGTAGAGACGTTGCAGGTGCTAGTCTCTACAGGGTTTAAATGTCAATCGATTTGTCTTATCCGAGCAGTATTGTATTCTGTACTATCCAACCACAACTTCTGTTGTTCCCTTGTTTTTATCAACAAACGATGGACGCATTTGCAAACCAAGCAAATTTAGCATTTCTTGGTCTGCATCATAGCCAGGACAAGGGGTGGTGACGGTCAACATATGACCGTTATCACTGGAAAAGATAGAATTGGCCCCTACTAAGAAGCATAAAGCCTGTTCAACCTGAGAAAGTTTTGCTCTACCTGCGCTCAAGCGCACATCAGAAGCTGGCATA
Organism: Pelatocladus sp.; assembly: GCF_059505505.1. NCBI lineage: Bacteria > Bacillati > Cyanobacteriota > Cyanophyceae > Nostocales > Hapalosiphonaceae > Pelatocladus > Pelatocladus sp. Next base: position 28,522 of record NZ_JCACKS010000228.1, read on the forward strand.
ATCAGACGTGCAGTGGCGATCATCCGCACGACATCCCAGATGGGAACTTCTGGTTGATTTTCTAAGGGTGTACCTTGAACTTTAGAAAGAATATTAATTGGTACAGACTCCGGATGAGGATGCAAATTAGCCAGAGTGTGCAGCATTGAAACGCGGTCTTCGACATTTTCACCCAAACCAAGAATACCACCAGAGCAGACGGTGACGTTGGTCTGACGGACATTGTTGATTGTGTCTAGGCGATCGCTATAAGTTCTGGTAGTAATAATAGTGCTATAATACTCCGGCGATGTATCTAGGTTATGGTTATAGGCGTAAAGTCCTGCTGCTTCTAATTGCTTGGCTTGCTTTTGTGTCAGCATTCCCAGAGTGCAGCATACTTCTAATCCTAATGCTGTAACTTCTTTGACCATATCTAAAACTTGATCAAATTGCGAATTATCCCGCACTTCTCGCCAAGCTGCACCCATACAAACGCGACTAACACCACTATTTTTTGCTTCTTGGGCAATGTTAACTACTGTTTGTTTGTCTAAGAGTGCTTGTGGTTTAACTTCTGTTTTGTAGCGAGAAGATTGGGCGCAATAGCTACAGTCTTCAGGACAAGCTCCTGTTTTAATAGAAATTAGCTTACAAACTTGGATTTGTTTGGGATTGTGATATTGACGATGCACAGTCGCTGCTTGGTATATCAGATCTAAAAATGGTGTATCGTAAATTGCCCTGATTTCTGCTTTTTGCCAATCGTAGCGTATTCCCACGGCTTTGCCTACCTTGTTGATTAATTTTCTATCGCACCTGTGATTTTGGCTCAGAAATCAGGTTATCAAGAATTTGGTTAAGTCACATGAGAATTTTAACAATAAATTTAGTCTGCCTCTTGAGTCATAAGCAATCTCATTCACAATGGCATTAGAATTTTATTTATAAAGAAATAATAAAATTAGTAAAATTCCATATTTTTTTTAGTAAATTACTATTTCAAAATATAGTAATCCTATTGCTTTTTGTTGGCGTAGCCTGCACTTTGCGCTAAAAAAAACTCAGTACACGTTTATTTATTCTCTCTTTTTCCCTGTTCTGTGTTCCTTGTTTCCTCTCTTACGAGTGATTCACCGAATCAAATAGGATTGCTATGTGGGCAATTTAAAATTCTCAAAATTCTAAAATCTGAAGTTGCTTTTTTCATATTCACTGCTAAATTAGCAAGAAGAGCAATTTCTAACTACAGTTTTGTAAACTGCATCACACTTTCTCGTTTTCACTACCTAAGTCCATGAGTAAAGAAGCTAATAAAATTGTTAAAGTAAATGAAGTTTCTGCCGCCACATCTTCTACCTTAAGTACTTATATTGATAGAACCGTCGAAACATTAAAATTTAGCGTTAGTACTATCAATATACCCAAAGAGGCATTCGGGGCGATCGTAACTACGCTAATTCTATTAGTATTAGGACTGTTGTTGATTATTGGCAATCTCAGCAATACTTTAAATCAACAAACATTCCAGTTTAAAGAATTTTATATCAATACTGAATCGACATTTGATTATCAACGTCACGTTATTTTATCTGATTACATCAAAACAATAGGGAACATAGTTTTAACAGAGAAATCCCAAGCCAAGCCAGAAAAATCAGCAATGATTCGAGCTATGACTCAGGCTACATTACAGGAATTAGATCCAGAAAGTCGGCGTTATGTGGTGATGTTTTTATCTGATATCAATTTACTAAAAAACTCATCCAAAAAACAATTACCATTACTTTTTGGAGCGTCGATTGCAGGAGCTAAACTGCAAGGTTTAGATTTAAGATCTGCCAATTTTCAAAGCACAAATTTAACTAATGTAGATTTGCGTGGCGCGGATTTACGAGGAGCTAATTTAAAGAATGCTATTTTGACAAATGCTTGTTACAACAAATTGACATTATTTAGCAAAAATTTTACACCAAATGCGGTTGGGATGAAAGAAGTCTTAGATACTAAAAAATGTTATTCCAGTTAATCACATTAACAATTAATTAAGAAATTAAGCTCATGAAATTTAAACCACCAAGAATTGTCACTGAACGTCTGCTATTACGAATGGCTACCCAAGAGGATATACCTGAAATTATCGAGTATTTTACTGAAAATAAAACTTACTTTACTCCCTTTTATCCTATTTGGGGTAATAGTTTTTTCACAGAAGAATATTGGCAATTGCAGCTAGAAATGAATTTACATGAGCTTGCCAATGATTTTTCTTTAAGATTATTTATGTTTGTCAAAGAAAATCCGAAAAAAATAATTGGGACTATAAATTTTAGTAACTTTGTCCGAGGAGTAGCACAATACTGCAACGTTGGCTACGGTCTTGCAGAAGCTGAACAAGGTAAAGGTTATATGACAGAAGCTTTGCAAGCTGCGATCGCATACATATTTAAAGAACTAAATATGCATCGCGTGATGGCAAACTACATACCTCATAATCGGCGTAGTGGTAATTTATTGAAAAGATTAGGCTTTGTCGTAGAAGGATACGCCCGCAATTACCTATTAATTAATGGACAATGGGAAGATCATATTTTAACAAGCTTAACTAATCCCAATTGGCAACCAAGATAAATTATAGTTGTTGGTTATTCGTCATTTGTTATTCTTCTTTGTCCACCGTGTGTGTTTCCCTTTCTTCCCAATTTTTAATTTTTAATTTTTAATTTTTAATTGTTTTGTCGCCCGTGTCCCCTCCCTCCCATCTCCGACTATGATTAAGAGAAGGTGAACTAAGTTGTACTCATAATGACTCTGGCTGAAACTTCTGACGACACTAATTCTAAAAATCCTTTTTTTGGTCTTAATTACGAACCCGCCTTAGAATCTTTAGGCAATGACTATTATGATGAAGTCGCAGCTGCGGAATTTTCTCAACACATTTTGCGCTGGCGTAATGATGCATTGTTACCAAATTTGGGACTCAATCCCCAAACAGTGACAGATGAAAATTTTATCACCGCTTTTGGCAAATTTGAAGAACGCAAACCTTTATTAGCACTGCGATACCACGGTTATCAATTTGGTGAATATAACCCTCAACTAGGTGATGGTAGAGGTTTTCTCTACGGACAAGTGCGTGGTACTGATGGTGAACTTTACGACTTCGGTACAAAAGGTTCTGGTAGAACGCCCTATGCTCGTGGTGGTGACGGTATGTTGACATTAAAGGGAGGTGTCCGTGAAGTTTTGGCTGCGGAAATGTTACATAGAATGGGTGTACGTACTTCCCGATGTCTCAGCATGATTGAAACAGGTTTATCACTGTGGCGGGGTGATGAACCTTCTCCTACTCGTTCTTCCGTAATGGTGCGTTTGAGTAAATCACACATTCGCTTTGGTTCTTTTGAACGATTGCACTATTTCCGTCGTCCAGATTTAAGCAAAAAGTTATTAGATCACGTAATTAAAGAATACTATCAACATTTAGATGAACAACAAGATAAGTATGCTTTATTTTATGCAGAATTAGTCCAACGGACAGCAGAATTAGTAGCACAATGGATGGCAGTTGGTTTTTGTCATGCGGTTCTCAATACTGACAATATGTCGATTACAGGGGAAAGTTTTGATTATGGCCCCTATGCTTTTATTCCTAATTATGACCCGTTTTTCACTGCGGCATATTTTGACTATTACAAACGCTATTGTTATATCAATCAACCAGAAATTTGTAAGTGGAATCTGGAAGCACTCCAAGAAGCTTTAAAAGCTGTGATTCCTCAAACTGATATGGAAGATGGGTTAGCACAATTTGATGATTTTTATTTAGCTGAATATCGTTGTTTACTGCTAAAGAAACTAGGTTTTGAGAATTTGTCTAATCCAGAAGCTGAAGAACTTTTAAAAGCAACTATTAATTTTTTAAAGCATTATCCAGTTAGTTATCATCACTTTTTTGCAGACCTAGCTACTAGCTTTTCTAGCAAATGGAGGGATGACGCAAGCAGTGTTCTCAGCAATTCAGAAATTGGCCAATCTTTAGGTAGATCAGAATTATTTTTACATTGGTCAGGGATATATCACAGAATTTTAACGAATTTGACACCGGAAGAGATAGAGCAAGTAGCTCAAACTCTAGTTTGTTATAATCCTCAAATTGTGATTTTAAGACCAGTCATAGAATCAATCTGGGAACCCATTACTCAAGAGGATAATTGGCAACCTTTTTACACATTACTTAATCAAATCCAATCTTAAATTTAATTTATTTAATACCGACTTTCCGCACTTCATCGTGTAATGTCCGTAGATTTCCAAAATCTCACTAACAATGGTTAAATGAACAACACCAATTCTCAATGAATTTAAATATTAATACTTAACGGTTTGACCATTATTAGGAATAATTCTTGAAAATTAAGATAATACATTTTGAAGTGCGGAATGTGGGTTAATAGTATGATTACCTCACCGAGACAAATCTTGGTATCCTGCACAGTACTCATCAATAAATGAAACTGTATCTACTAACCCAAGTTGCTAGTTATAAAAAAGAGCCTATTTTTAAGTACAAACTCTGAAATTTTTGTGCCTAATAAGAACTAGCTGTGAGTCGAGTTTACTAGAGCTAAATAATAATTACTACTATTAAGCTGAACGTATAGCTAATAAAAGGGTTAAAAGGAAATGGAAAAGATCACCCCTTTAACCCTTAATTTCTCAAATTGACCAATGATTCCTTGATAGTACAAGAAAGCGGATAAATCCAGGAGTTGATCCAAAATCCATAGACGCTTCTGCAAGTAGCCACTCCGTGTCTACCCGCAGGGTAATCTAAAATCCAAAATTGTCTGACTCAACTTGTGCAAGAAGTCTAATTAGTATGATTAGTAGTGTTGTAGCGAACCCTTGTCCCTGCCCACAATAACTTTTCTCGTAGCGTCTGGTAATAGGAGTTGTTTTCCCGTAAAATGATAAACTTAGCTCGACACTCAGCCATTCGTACGTCAACCCGATGTCCGGGCCAAATCGAAGTAGCTAACACCCCATCCATCCATAGTTTGGTACTCAAATCGTAATCACCCAATGGCCAAATACTGACAACTGAACCAGGGGGTAAGACGAAGGGGCGATTAGAAAGACTCATCGGACAAATGGGACTGACAGTGAGTGCTTCCATACCATCATGTACAATTGGACCACCAGCAGAAACGGTATAACCAGTAGAACCTGTAGGCGTGGAAACTATTAATCCATCTCCTACATATTGATCTACCACCTCGCCGTCAATTTCCATTTCCAGAATAGAAGTAATCATGCGATCGGCAGAAGCTGGTTTGACACACATTTCATTCAAAGCCAAGTAGCGTTCACTTACAGGTTCTAAATTGCTACCATGGCCTTCATAAACTGCTGCTTGCACCATCATTCGGCGTTGGATAGCATAACGATCTTCCAACAGCCGTTCCCAAACTTTTTCCGTATCCTGAAATTCTTCTACTGACTCAGTTAAAAACCCCAAGTGACCACCCACATTTACTCCTAAAATGGGTACGCCAGCTGGGGCTAAATGTCTGGCGCCAGTTAAAACAGTACCGTCACCACCAAGTATCAATGCCAGGTCAATTGGTTGTCCAGCCGAAGCCAAAAATACTGGATAAGGATTATCCTTAGCCCCGCTTGGCCCCATTAATACCTGACATTGGTGATTTTCTAGTTGCTTTGCACAAATTTCTGCCCAGCGCTTACTTTGGGCATCTCTTGCTTTATAAGCAATAATTACCTTTTTAAGGTCCACAGCATTACCATTTGAGGAGATTAAACTGCTCCATATCGACAGTATCACGGTTGCGATAGATGGCCAGTACGATCGCCAGACCTACCGCCGCTTCTGCTGCCGCTACAGTGATGACAAACACAGTAAAAACCTGACCCTTAATCCCTGTTGGGTCTAGGAAGTTAGAAAAAGCCATTAAGTTTAAGTTCACAGCATTAAGCAGCAATTCAATCGACATTAATACTCGCACAGCGTTGCGGCTGGTAATCAAACCATAAATGCCAATGCAAAACAATGCTGCTGCTAGTAACAAAAAGTACTGGAGTTGCATAAATCTTCGTAACTTCTACTAATGTTTTTTAGTTGTGAGTTATTCAGTTATCAGTTATCAATCATGGTTTTTCTGGTAACTGTTAACTGTTCATTGTTCCTTGTCGCTGCCAGCTGATATCAATTCTCTGGGGCGTTCTGGCAATGTCAAAACTGTTTGTGGCAAATCAGATGAGACGTCTTGCTCTGGCAAATATTCGCGACGTGCCAAAATAATTGCGCCTACCATTGCCATTAATAACAAGATAGAAGCGACTTCAAACGGTAGTAAAAAGTCACTAAAGAAATGCTGACCAATGGCAACTATGGTGTTGCCTACAGGAGTAGCAGTGGAATACGACCAAGGTGTTGCTAATACCATCGTACTCAACAGTGCAAATAGTCCTACACTTACCACAGCTGTCAGGGCTTTACGCACCCAAGCAGTGGGGAAAGGAACAAAATTCTGTCGCTTATTTACCAACATAATGGCAAATAAAATTAGCACGTTCACCGCACCAACATAAATTAATAATTGCGCTGCTGCTACAAAATCAGCATTTAGCAATAGGTACAACCCAGCTATACTGGCAAAAACACCGCCCAGCATAAAGGCAGAATGAACAACGTTAGAGAACAGCACTACACCCAGTGCTGCTCCAATCATCATTGCAGCCAGTATGCCAAACGAAACAACTTGTACTCCTTCGGCTATATTCACTTTTTTTGTCCTTTGATATCTGAATAATTGGTCAATGATAGTTGGTAAATGGTAACTGGTAATTGGTAATTGCTATTACTCATTACCCATTACCTATTACCCTTTCTCTACGAGATCTTCAGGGTGTGAACCTGCACGAGGTGCATTTGCTGGTAAATCGTGGGGGTCCATAACTCCCTTGGGCAGGTAAACTAATTCACGTAGTGGAGTTACCATTGGGTCATTTGTGACTTTGTAGGGGAGACGACCCAGCGCTACGTTATCGTAGTTCAATTCGTGGCGGTCGTAAGTGGAAAGTTCGTACTCTTCTGTCATAGATAGACAGTTTGTTGGACAATATTCCACACAATTACCACAAAAGATACAAACACCAAAGTCAATACTGTAGTGCTTGAGCTTTTTCTTTTTGCTGGTTTTGTCAAATTCCCAATCCACTACAGGTAAGTTAATTGGACAAACCCGCACACAAACCTCGCAGGAAATACACTTATCAAACTCAAAGTGAATCCTACCGCGAAACCTTTCACTGGGAACCAATTTTTCGTAAGGATACTGTACAGTGACTGGACGTCGGCGCATGTGGTCAAAGGTAACAGCAAGTCCCTGACCAATGTAACGCCCTGCTTCTACTGCTTCCTTGGCGTAATCACCAACTTGTTTAAGGAACTTTAGCATAATTGTGTTTCTCTCTTCTTTGGGATGACAGGTGATTGGTGATTGGTAATGGGTAATGGGTAATAGTTTGTTACCCATTACCCATTACCCATTACTCATTACCCGCCGAAGGCGACGGGAAAAGCTAGCTTCAGAGCTGCGGTTAATAGTAAATTTACTAAACCGACTGGTAATAAAAACTTCCATCCCAAATCTAGTAGTTGGTCAATGCGAACACGGGGTACAGTCCAACGTAATAGGATGGCTAAAAATACTAAGAAGTAGGCTTTAAGAATGGTCATAGTGATACCCAATGAAGCGGTGACTACTTGCAACACCGGATTGGCTTCACTAACTCCAAACCAACTAGCTAATGTGCTGATAGGAATGGGAAAATCCCAACCACCCAAGTATAAAACCGATACCAGAAGTGCTGAGAGTACGAGGTTGACGTAAGAACTTAGGTAGAACAGAGCAAACTTCATGCCAGAGTACTCTGTCTGATAACCTGCTACTATTTCTTCTTCTGCTTCTGGTAAGTCAAAAGGTAATCGCTCACATTCGGCTAAGGCTGCGATCCAAAAGATGAGGAAACCGACTGGTTGTCGCCAGATGTTCCATCCCAAGATACCGTAGCCAGATTGTTGGTTGACAATATCAACTGTGCTGAGGCTGTTGGACATCATGGCGATCGCTAGTACCGCCAGTGCCAAAGGAATTTCGTAACTAATCGATTGTGCTGCTGCACGCAGTCCACCCAAAAGGGAGTATTTATTGTTGGATGCGTAGCCTGCCATCAACAAGCCAATTGGGGCAACGCTAGACAAGGCAATCCACAAGAAAACCCCGATGCTAAGATCCGTAATGAGTATATTCTGTCCAAATGGCACGATGAGATAGGACAGAAAAACCGGAATTGTAACGATAATCGGACCCAGGGTAAATAACAGGGGGTCGGATTTGCCTGGCACTACATCTTCTTTAAATACGAGCTTCAGACCATCCGCTACAGGAGCCAGCAAACCTAAAGGACCAATGTATTCAGGACCAATCCGCTGCTGTGCTGCTGCTGAAATCTTCCGCTCAAGCCAAACACAGGTTAGAACACCCACTGTTGCACCAATAATCATCAAAATCATTGGCAGTGGCATCCAAATTGCTTTGGCTAAGTCTCCGGGTACTCCCAACTCTGTGAGAGATTGAATAAAAGTTCCTTGCAGATCAATTCCTGAATTCATGTTTGTTGCTCTTCAAGTCACTAATTCATGGTCGTTTACAACTATCTACACTTGTTAATAACTGTAAATTTATCCATCGATAAACACTGCATAAACTTGGCAAAAATTTAAGATTTTTTGCAATGTCCATGCCTAGTATATCGTTGGATGGGTTTTACCTCGATCAGCTAGATGTAGAGTTTCTACTTATGGTAAGAATTGAGGGATAGGGGATCGGGGATTGGGGATTGGGCATGTGGCATTGGGCATTGGTTATCTTCTTTGTCTCCCTGCTTCCTTGTCCCCTATCCCCTATCCCTTGTCCCCTTTCCCCTATCGTTTCTCTATCGGTGTGTAAGGAATGTCGTACTGACCGTTATACACCTGAGTGGGTCGGAATATCCGGTTTTCTGCGAGTTGTTCTTTCCAATGTGCTAACCAACCAGCGACACGAGCGATCGCAAATATTGGTGTGAACAAGTCTGTGGGAATACCCAGTTTTCTATACACTAAACCAGAATAAAAGTCAACATTGGGATAAATTCCTTTGTTACCCAATTTTTCCTCTACCACTCGCTCCATCTCTTGAGCAATGTCATAGAATTTATCGTTGCCAAATTTCGCAAACAGCTTTTCTGCTAAGTTTTGCAAAATTGTAGCGCGTGGATCTTTGACTTTATAGACACGATGTCCAAAACCCATGATTTTGGCTTTACGTTGTAGCCGATCATCTATATAAGGACGTACATTGTCTACAGAGCCAATTTCTTCTAGCATTTGAATTACTTCTTCGTTAGCACCGCCATGCAACGGGCCTCCCAAGGTTCCAACGGCACTGGCGACGACTGCATAGGGATCTGTCAAGGTAGAAGCCGTCACCCTAGCACTAAATGTAGAAGCATTCATTGTATGCTCTGCATGTAATATCAAGCAGACATCAAAAATTCTTGCTGCTAGTGGATCTGGTTCTTTTTCATTGAGCATATACAAAAAGTTCGCAGCGTAGTCCAAATTATCTTTCGGACGTACTGGGTCGTTTCCTTTTCGCATCAACTGGAACGCTGCTACCATTGTGGGAATAGTTGCTAGCAACCGAACTACTGCATCCCGGATATAAACCGGATTATCCAAATCACGACGTGAATAAAACAAGCCTAAAGCAGCAGCAGAGGCTTGTAGAGCATCCATGGGGTGGCCGCTTTCTGGAAAGGATTTCATCATGTCGCGAATGCGGTATTTAATCCGCCGATGATGGTGAACTTCATCCTCAAATGCTGCTAATTCTTCTACTGTGGGTAATTCACCCCAGATCAAAAGATAAGCAGTTTCCAGAAATTTACTTTTTTCTGCTAGTTCCTCAATCCGGATGCCACGATATTCTAGTAATCCCTTTTGCCCATCAACAAAGCTAATACTTGATTGGGCAGCAGGAATGCCTTCCAAACCAGGCCTGTATTCGCACACCATCATGGCAACACCATCTGATTTTTAAAGATTTGACCAGGCTAACTTACCAGAAATAATTATTGCCATAACAGTATTCCTGGTCGCACAAATTCTTTAACGAAATTGTGGAAAAACTGTTAGAGCAAGTATTTGGGTGGCGTCAACCAAAACATCTGACCACGACCCAAAACAGAGCCTGTTTCTGGTACCTTTATCCCGATCATACCCGCTTTTTTCAGCGCCAAACGTTCTTTGACTTCCCCCCAAACGATAATTTCTGCCCAATGGCTCAAACACGGTTCGTGTCCAACCAAAGCCAATTGGGTATTTGGTGCAAAATTCTTTGGTTCTAACCAGTTTACAATCCAACTGTAGATATGACCATCAGGGACTAGATGAGTACATTCTTCGATCTGCGAACTCAGTCGAGCTGCCATAAGTATATCTGCTGTTTGTTTTGCTCTCACGAAGGGACTAGTCAGTATTAAATCAAAGTGCAAACCCAAATTTTTGAAGCGTCGAGCAACTTTTTCTGTTTTTTGTCGCCCCTCTTTTGTGAGTTGTCTTTCCTCGTCTTTGATATCGTCGGTTGCTGCTTCAGCAATGCCATGACGAATTAAGTATATTTCCATTATTTTAGTTTTTAATAGCAACCCGATTTGATTTAGTGAACTTACTCGTTAAGACAGGTAACAAGGAACAGAAAGTTTACTGATTTTTGAAGCGCATACGCCAACAAAAATCAAATAGGAATCCTATATCACCTTTTACTTTTTTCAGTATAAATCCTGAAGCTATACGAAGTTCTAAATAGCACAATAAAAAACATGGTGTTGAAAAAACACGGGTCTCAACAGGAATGAAATATTTATCGGGGAATCTACCTGTTTTGTACCTTAACTATCACGCTACCAAAATAAATTTCTGTTGATGACTCAAACCAAAGTTCACTTACTATTTTTTAGGAATTTGGAATGATTCGTCAAATTGTAATTGCTTCAGCTTTTGTGTTAGGAAGTTGTATTGCGATCGCTCCTAAAGCGTTTGCTGGCGGTACAGTAAATGTACCATTTGGTGGAGCAGTAACCGCAGCATGTTCTTTCTCTGGTAGTCCTGGTTCTGGTACATTGGCTAACCCAACTCCATATTCTTTAAGCAGCTTGTTGGGTGGTTCACCTGGTTCCGCAAGTGTGCAATGTACTGGTGCTACTGGAAATCTTACAATTACTGGCGTGACCAAAACTGCTGGTCCAAGTCTCACTTCTCCAACTTATACTGCAACTGCTATTGGAGGAGCGGTTAACGTTGCTTATGCAGCAGGTGCTTCTACTCCAGGAATCGTACTTCCCGGCCTTGCTGTCCCCTTAACAGTCAACATGGATGTAGTTGATACTGCTGCTTTACCAGCAGGAACCTACGCTTTCACTGTTGATATGACAGTTACACCGTAAAATTTCGCTAGTTTTTGGGTTTTCTGACTAAATCTCACAACACATACCTTGTAACTTGGCTGATAGCCAAAGTCTGCTCTGTCCTAATTAATTTAGACAAGTTACAGGTGTTCAGATACCCGACTTCTTGTTTAGATCCCCGACTTCTTTAAGAAGTTGGGGATCTATTAAGCCTTCAAAATAAAAAAAGCCGGAAATGAATATCAACTCATTTCCTAGCTTTTAAAGTTCACAAATTTGGAAAAATGATTCGTAAATCTATACTAGCAAAAACCTCTGTTTTTCACAATAATTTTCATATAAAAAAATCAATGATTCGTACTGCTATTTTGTTGAGTATCTGTACTTTATCAGCAGTCTTATCTAGCAGTGCTGCTCAGGCACAAGTGAGAATTTCTCCAATGGTAATAGAGGCGGAAGCAAATCGTAATCAAGCCGAAGGAGTCATTAACGTCACAAATATTACGGATGAACCTTTTCGCGCTCGTGTTTATGTTCAGCCTTTTAATTATAACCGCGATCAAGGTTTTCAAACTTTATCCTCTAGCCCCACTGACCTTAGTCCTTATTTGCAATTTTCACCGGGTGAATTAGTTGTACCACCAGCTACTACCAGACGCATACGTTTAATAGCTCAACTTCCTCCGAATCTTCCTGATGGAGAATATCGAGTTGTCGTTTTTACCGAAAATTTAAAGGAGATTAAAACAACTGATCAAAACGGTAATTCTGTTAAGATCAGAGCAAAAGTCGGGTCTACTTTTTATGTACGGAAAGGAAAGGTATCTCCTCAACTCACTGTGGATAGTAGCAGCTTTGATCCAGCTAAAAACCAAATAAAGTTGTTAGTTCGCAACACTGGTCAAGCATCTGTTCTCCCGATTGCGAATTGGACTTTAAAAGTAACTGCCTAGCTAGTAGTATTTGAGGAAAGGAAAACAGAGACATTACCTTGT
>NZ_JCACKS010000229.1:0-40873 GCF_059505505.1 Pelatocladus sp.
TACATGATACAAAACCCTTAACTATACCATAAAATAATTTTGCAAGAGGTCTATTCGCCTCCAAATCTACCAGCCATTGAACAAAGCAAAAATCAAAATCATGTACAAGAATGTTTGCATACTCTGACTGGATATTCAACTGGTTTGAGTAGTGTAAATTCTGTTGCGATGAATGCTGATGGTCAAATATTAGCCAGTGGTCATGATGATAAAACTATTAAATTATGGGATTTAAACACCTACAAATTCATATCTACTTTAACCGGACATTCTCAAGCTGTGAAATCACTTGCTTTCAGTCCCCAGGGAAATATTTTGGCAACAGCAAGCGATGATAAAACTATTAAATTATGGAATCTGACGACATTGGAAGAAATTTGTACCCTTTTGGGACACTCCAGCGCTGTCAAATCAGTTGCGTTTAGTCTTGAGGGGATTTTAGCTAGTGGTAGTTGGGATAAAACAATTAAACTTTGGAATGTCACAACAGGTGCAGAAATTTTCACTCTAGCTGGACATCAGTTACAGGTAAGTGCTGTTGCATTTAGTCCTCAAAATCAACTACTTGCTAGTACTAGTTTTGACAGAACAATTCGTCTGTGGGATTTGTCTTCGCTTCACACCCAAACCCAGAAAAAATTTGAAAACTGCCCATACTACAGCCTTTGTGGTCATGCATGGGCAGTTTTGACAGTCGCCTTCAGTCCCGACGGTAAAATCTTGCCAACTGGTAGCGATGATCACACTATCAAATTGTGGGATGTAAATACTGGTCAGGTAATTCACACACTATTAGGCCATTAAAGCTCTGTTCTAGCAGTACTAGGCGCTACCTGTGAAAGCAACATCGGGAAATTTCCCTTGTGCTTCTGACATCGGGCGGTTTCTACCTTCCTCTTGCCAGTAGTTGATAACTTCGGTAGCTTTATTGAGTAACTCTACCCGATCTACCTCAGTAATCCAGTGTTTTGACTCTAGCTCTTTTTTTAGTTCTTCCCAAGCGTCATTTCTGGGCCAGAAAAAGTACTTTGTCAAAGGACTAGTACCTTTACCTACCACCTGATCCACCGCTAGGGCGACGTTTTCGTCTAACCACAAAATTTTTAAAATGAACTTTGACAATCGCACCTCCGCGAAATTTCTGGGCAATACTGATTAACAACAGCGATCGCTTATTTTATCGCAATCCCTGCCAGGTGGACAAATTGATTGAGGGGATCAGGGACAACTAATCAGTTAACAGTTACCAGTTTAATTTGATAACTGATTCATCCCCAACTACTAACAACTAACCACTAACAACTAACTATGAACATAATTGTGATTTTTGATATTGATGGTGTTGTGCGCGATGTGAGTGGTTCCTATCGTCGTGCGATCGCGGATACTGTTGAAAATTTCACTCAAGGTAAGTATCGCCCTACACCAATAGACATTGACAAATTAAAGTCTGAAGGAATTTGGAATAATGATTGGGAAGCATCCCAAGAGTTAATATACCGATATTTTGAAGCCCAAGGACAGCTCCGCGCACAATTGGAATTGGACTACAAAAATATCGTTACTTTTTTTCAATCTCGTTACCGAGGTACTGAACCTGAAAATTTCACTGGCTATATTTGTGATGAACCTTTATTGTTAAGTTCTAGCTATCTTGAACAACTGACTTTAGCTGGTATTGCTTGGGGATTTTTCAGTGGTGCGACTCGTGGTTCTGCTAACTATGTTTTGCAAGGTCGCCTGGGTTTGCGATCTCCGGTATTAATTGCTATGGAAGATGCACCAGGAAAACCAGATCCAACGGGACTTTTCGCTACTGTTCGCTTATTGGAAGAGAAGATTGACAATTCGTCTTTAATAGTGTACGTCGGAGATACAGTCGCTGACATGTATACAGTAGAGAAAGCGCGTAGACAGGACGCAGGTTCTCGTCAGACATCACTTCAACCCGAAAAAACTTGGATTGGTGTGGGTGTACTACCACCACATGTCCAGGAAACAACAGCACGGCGTGACGCTTATGCTGACACTCTGCGGCAAGCAGGAGCAGCTATAGTTTTGAATAATGTGCAAGAACTCACGCCAGCAAAGATTTTAGAATTAACTGATGTGGGGTCTGGGGAACAATAAGTTCCTCGCCTTGACACTCTCCGGTCTGAAGACTCGGAGATTCTTGGTTCAGCGAGACCACTTAGACTAGGTTCCTTGCGATGAGGCGGGTTTTTTGAACATTTGGGATGCTCTCCCTCCTCTCATTCTACTTAATTGCTGGTGTTGGGTTGCACAAAACGCTTAATGTCACCACAGGCAATATAAGACTTGCCATCAGGAGCTATTTTGATTTCATCAACGACGTAAAGCATTCCTTCCTCACGAATTGAGCGAGGAAAACGCATATTCCAATCAGGTTCATATCCGTCAGACACTACTCTAGCGCGCAGCTTGCTGCCATCTTTAACACACTGAACTAGAATGCCATTATTTACACTGTCAGTGGTAAGTAGGTCGGCAGCGCTGGCGGGGCCTTTGGCAGCTTTGCCAGTATTAGTAGGCTTTGATTGTCGGCGAGCAACAAAGATATCTGCTTCACCAGGTTTAGCAAAACGGTTAATTTTGCCACATACGCGATAGAAAGAGCCATCTGTTGAAAGTTCCACTTCTTCAACGACATAATGCGCTCCCTCAGCACGAATTGCTCTAGGAAACTGAACATTTTTAGTTGCATCGTAACCATCGGACATGACTTTGACTCGCAATTTACCCCCTTCACGAACACAGTATAATTCAACACCTGAGCCAACATTATTTACTGTTGGCATCGCGTATATTTCATCGCCCGCAGTCACACCACGACCCACCAGATCACTGCGAGTGCGAGTCATTGCCTGATAAGTTTGATCTCGCAGTTCTTTACGTCCAGCATTGCCTAAAGCTTTTTGGGCAATCCGTCCTGCAAAATATTCCAGCTGATCTATCTCTTCAGCAATTTCAAAATTCTCGTTCAAGCCTTTGTTTCGCAGATCTTGGACTAGTGCGCGTAGGGTTTGTTCGGCTTCTTGGTGTTTCCCATGCTCTGCTAGATCGAGGGCAATTTCTTTGGCCTTAGCAATAGTCAGACGGCTCAAATCAATGATGATATGGCTGGAAGAAGCAAAAGCTGATTCTTCAACTGTGCCAACTTTGGCGACAATATCTGTTGTACCAGACATGCTTTGAATGATGTCATTTTGTACTACATCAGCACTGTAATGCAGTTTCATCACAGGTAATTGACCTATTTGAGCAGCAGGAATCTCCAGACTTAAACCCAAAAGTTTGTCTTCACCCTCGTAAAGTTCCCCTAAACTAATCACAGGTTGACCAATGTTATTTTGGTCAAATTTAGCAAGACTTAAGACATCAACGAGATTAACTCCATCAGCCAACTCAAGCGTTACTTTCAAGTTTTGACCTACGACTGCTCTGAGACTATCTAGCTCAATACTGAAGACTTCGGCTGCTTCATCAATGCTTTGAATAAAGTAGAAGTTGCCACTAGCGGCTCTGGCCATACCAATCAGCAGATCCTCATTGAAACCCTGAGCAAAACCTAATGTAGTTGTGATAATACCTTCCTCAGCTTTTTGCCCTGCTGTTGCTGTGAGTATTTTAGGATCTTGAATACCCATGTTAGCGTGACCATCGGTCAGCAGCAGCACACGGTTGATTTTTTGCGGATTAAGTTGCTGTTTCACATATTCGCAACCTTTGAGCCATCCCCCAGATAAATTGGTAATACCTCCTGCTTTCACCTTATTTATAGAATTTTTCAATGCAGATTTGTTGGCTACAGGCTGGGGTGGGACAACGGTATCTACTGTATCATCGTAAACAACTACTGAAAGAATATCGTTTGCCTCAAGTTGCTCTACTACAGATTCAGCAGCTTTGAGCGCATGAAACAAGGGAGCGCCTGCCATAGAGCCAGAACGATCTATTACAAGAGATAGGTTAAGATCACGTCGCCCAGACTCAGGTATGTCAGCACGAAAACGGAGTAACACATTAGTCTTTAATGAAGAGCCAGCGGGTAATATCGCTTGGTCAAATGCGTAACTTGTTTTGATCATTTGCAGACCCTCAAAATTATTTTTAATCACTGGTGAGTTTTTTTATACGCTCACCATCAGTGTTGCTTTTAGTTTGCCCAGTGGTCATAAAGATCTAATTCTTTATCCTTTGTCATTGACGAGATTTTCAAAGATTTTGATATTTCTTAACGTACGTATTACTCCACGACTTAGCTGTGTCCTTAAAGAAGTCGGGAATCTGATGTATTTGGAGTTGCAGAATTGTTTTATTGATGAGCGATCGCCCAGTCGAAAAGCGACTATAGCACTTCTGACTCGATTGCAATACAGTCGGAACCCCACCCCTTAATCCCCTAAGCGCAAGCGCTTAGGGGATTAAGGGGTGGGGTACTGGGGTACGTATTGGACACAACCGAGAACTGCTATACACGTCTACGCACTCTTCAAATTCGCATCGCTCACAAAAATTGTTTGTTTTCATCCATAGAGAACATCAAAGCGTTTGTTCAAAACGTTTCAACGTTGCTTATTGACGTTCTCTCATCCATAGAGAACATCAAAGCGTTTGTTCAAAACGTTTCAACGTTGTTTATTAACGTTCTTTCATCCATAGAGAACATTAAAGCGTTTGTTCAAAACGTTTCAACGTTGTTTATTAACGAGAACCCATTCACAACAAACAAGAAAGAGCGCATCTGTACCGCCTCGGAATAAATTCCAAGTCTCATAGCGCAAGTCCTCTTCAGAGGACTCAAAGAAAAGAAAAGTTTGTTCCAGTCCACTTGAGTGGACTTTCGCTATGAGCCTGGAACTTTAGTTCTAGGCGGGATACAGTTTCAACATGAAAAATTTTGACTTGTGTGTACACCGTAGCCGTAAACGGAGAGGGTTAGGGTGGGGTAAAAATATTTTTGCAAGAGGTCTAATGGAAAACCACTAAATATAGTCAACTGCGGGCGATTTGCGTTATACAAATAATAATGAGGACTCTTCGTAAAAGACGTAACGCCCTGCGCCAATCCCTGGCGGTATTTCGCTATAGTGGACGAGCGATCGCTTTGGTATGGAATACTAATCACTCTCTGACAATTATTCTGGCAACTTTAACTCTGGTGGCTGGTTTGTTACCAGCAGCTGTAGCTTACATCGGTAAGTTAATTGTTGATGCGGTAGTTTTTGCGTCTCAAAATAATACACAAACTAATGATATTGTCAATCACTCTCATCCTCTGATTTATGTGGGAATAGAAGCGATCGCTGTAGCTTTACTTGCTTTTAGCCAGAGGGGATTAACAATTTGTCAATCGTTGTTGCGGGTGTTACTCGGTCAACGGGTGAATGAATTAATCTTGGAAAAAGCCCTCACTCTGGAACTGACACAATTTGAAGACTCGGAATTTTATGATAAACTCACAAACGCTCGCCGAGAAGCTTCCATTCGTCCACTTTCGCTAGTCAACCGTACCTTTGGCTTGGTACAAAGCGCCCTTTCACTGTTAACTTATGGCGTTCTGTTAATCAAATTTTCAATTTGGGCAGTGGTTGTACTAATCTTAGCAGCCATGCCTGCATTCGTTGCCGAAACTAGATTTGCGGGGGAAGCCTTTCGCTTGTTTCGTTGGCGCGCACCGGAAACTCGCCAGCAGCATTATTTAGAAACCTTGGCTGCTAGAGAAGATTTCGCCAAGGAAGTCAAACTCTACCAATTGGGAGAGATGTTGCTGGAACGTTACCGCAATATCTTCTATCAACTCTACGATGAAGACCGCAACTTAACAATCCGGCGAGGAATGTGGGGATACTTGCTAAGTTTGCTAAGTACCGCCGCTTTTTATGTCGCCTACGCTTGGATTGTACTGGAAACCGTTGCGGGGAGAATTTCTCTAGGTGATATGACGATGTATCTCACCGTATTTCGCCAAGGACAGATGACTTTTTCTGGTGCTTTAACTTCCATCGGGGGAATGTACGAAGACAATTTATATCTTTCTAATCTTTATGAATTTCTAGAGGAGGAAGTACCACAACCAAGAGGGAAAGCAACCAGAGGTGTAAAACCTGGAGATGGTATCCGCTTTGAAAATGTTACGTTTACCTATCCAGAAAGTACCCAACCTGCATTGACAAATATTTCTTTTCACCTGAAACCAGGAAATAAATTAGCGATTGTCGGTGAAAACGGTTCTGGTAAAACTACTTTAATTAAACTACTGACTCGACTCTACAACCCCAGTTCCGGCAGGATTTTACTAGATGGCTTAGACTTGCAACAGTGGGATGTGGAGGTGTTGCGACAACGCATCGGTGTAATTTTCCAGAACTTTGTCCGCTACCAATTTACGGTAGGAGAGAACATCGGTGTGGGTGACGTGGAACGGATGGAAGATAGGGAATTGTGGGAAATTGCTGCTGAAAAAGGTATGGCGCTACCTTTTATTGAAAAATTACCTACAGGTTTCACTACGCAATTGGGTAAGTGGTTCAAAGGCGGACAGGAACTTTCTGGAGGACAATGGCAGAAAATTGCCCTCGCCCGTGCTTTTATGCGAACTAACGCAGATATAGTAGTCTTGGATGAGCCGACATCAGCGATGGATGCTCAAGCTGAGTATGAGATTTTCAATCATTTTCGCGCTTTAACTAAAAATCAGATGGTGTTTTTAATCTCTCACCGTTTTTCGACAGTGCGGATGGCTGACAAAATTTTGGTAATAGAAGCTGGGGAAGTGGTAGAAGAGGGAAATCATGATGAGTTATTGCAGAATGGGGGGAGGTACGCGAGGCTGTTTTATTTGCAAGCAGCAGGGTATCAGTAGGGACGCAAAGACACCGAAGGGAAGGGGGACACGTCACACTTTATAAACCCTTCCTTTCCAAGCGCCGCCTCTTCCTTGCCAATAACGCAGTGCTGAGTCTATAGTCATTAAATTATAGAGAAAGGCAATGATCGGTAAACAAAAAGTTAACCAAACAGGACATCTATAAAAACGAATCATTGGTAAATAAGCCAAACTCATTAGCAACCATGCTGATAAACCTGTGAGTGCAACTAACCAATTTCCTGTCAAAGCACCGATAATGAAACCCAAAGGTGGAATTATGTAAACCAAGATCATTGCAAATAGGGTTCCAATTAACAACAATGGCGAGTAGTTGAGTTGAGTAAAGGCTGTACGAGCAACCATATCCCAAATTGGAGACAGTGATAAATAGGGACGTAGACTGTGAGTTGAAGAACTTAGTCCTAGCCAGATTTTTGAGGAGGAGTGTGAGGAAGAAATTGTGTTTTGTTGTGATTTTGTGCGATCGCCACTATCCTGAGATTGGGTAAAGCCTGATTTGACGGCATGAGCAAGAGCGCAATCGTCAATTAATGCTTGGCGAATTACTTGCATACCACCGATGCGTTTGAGTGTTGCTTTGCGTACGAGGATACAACCTCCCGCAGCAGCAGCTGTTGTTTTTTTAGGATTATTTACCCAGCTAAAGGGGTAAAGTTTTTGAAAGAAAAACACAAAAGCCGGAATCATAAGTTTTTCCCAAAAGTTTTCACATCTGAGTTGTACCATCAGGGAAACAAGTTCTAAATCTTCCTGTTCAGCTTTGGTAATTAGTTGGTGAAGATTGGCTACGTCATGTTCAATATCTGCATCAGTTAGCAGCAAGTAATCTGGTTCGAGTGTTGCGATCGCTTTGTTAATACCTTGTTCCATTGCCCAAAGTTTACCACTCCAACCAGGAGATAATGGTTCGGCAGTAATAACGTGTAATTGTTGATTTTTGTTTAAAGCTTGGGCAGTTTGTTGAGCAACTTCAGCAGTTCCGTCTGTACTTTGGTCATCTACCAAAAAGATATTAAATGAGCCAGGGTAGTTTTGACAAAGGAGCGATCGCAATGTTTTTGGCAACAAATCAGCCTCGTTACGCGCTGGGATAACTGCACAAACCGATGGTAATTTTTCTAACTGAGTTTCTGTGACATTTAATTGCTGATCTGTACGCCAAAATTGCCCCCACAAGGTTAACAATCCGATCCAAATTAATAAAGATAGAAGTACTAAAGGTAATAGGATTTCTGTCATAAATAAGTCGGTACAAATTTAGGTAATTAGTTGAGGTCGTGATTTGTAAAAAGTAAAAAGTAAAAAGAGAATCCCCATATCTAAAGAAAGGGTATTTAACAAGGACGCATTGTTTCTTGCGCTATGCGTCTCGTAGGCGAAGCCTTCTCGTTAGCTCCTAGCGTTCCCGAAGGGTAGAGTAACAAATTTTTATCTTCTTTTCCATGAACAAATTCGCTTTCTTGAGACCGATTTAATTCTTTTACTTTTGCCTTTTAACTTTTTACTTTTGCCTTGTTTGGTCATTGATGATTACTTATTTTCCCCCTTCCCTAGTCCCCAATCCCTGATCCCTAATTCCCGCTCCCCTTTTCTTAATAATGTGAGTGATTTTTATCAAATTCTATTTGACCGTATTCAAGTTTGATGATTCGATCTGCTAAATGAAAATAGCGATCATCGTGGCTAATTACTAGAACTGTTTTGCCTTGTTCTCTGAGTTTTGGTAGCAGTTCTGTGTAAAATATTTCTTTGAATGCTGGGTCTTGGTCGGCTGCCCATTCGTCAAATAAATAAATTGGTCTGTTTTCTATATATGCTGTCAGCAAGGCTAATCTTTTACGCTGTCCTTGTGAGAGAGAAGTGGTGGAAAGTTTTCCATTTTTAACTTTAACTTTATGCTCTAACTGTAAAAGCTTGAGGTAATCTTGAACTTTATAATCTAAATCGGAATTTTCTAATCCCCACAGTTCATCAAATAAATAAAAATCAGCGAACACTACAGAAAAAAACTGACGATACCATTCGCGATTTTGTTCACTAATTAACTCTCCATCGAGTCTGATTTCTCCAGTTTCAGGTATATAAAGTCCAGTAATGAGTTTAGCTAAAGTCGATTTACCGCTACCGTTTCCCCCGACTATAAATACAAGTTCTTTAGGATAAAGTGTCAAATCGATTGGGCCTAAAATAAAGCTATTATCTTCTTCTGCTGTGTGGTAAGTATGAGTTACATGCTTGAGTTGTAAGCTGTGCCAGGAAGTCTTGACAATGGCTGGTGCTGTTGAAGTTTCGGCTCGACTAGCAAGAGATAACCCTAAAGATTCTATTTTTTGTAATGCAATGCTGGCTTTGCTTAATTCAGGCAATTTACTAATAATATTGTCCATTGGCAGCATCAAATAGGTGAGGGTCAAGATGTAGCCAGAAAGAGTTTGGGGGTTAAGAGTAAGTATATTAGGCAAGGCAAAGATCACAAAACCCATAGCAAAAAAGAAGACAAGTTGACCCCAGCTAGTAGTGATGGCAAAAAATGTCAGACCACCAACATTGTGAAGACGGTAAGTAGTTGCAGTGGATTTGAGTTTTTTATCTAGGAAGACTTGCCGCCGCTTATAGTGTAGTTTTAGTTCCTTAATTCCTTCAGTGATAGTACGGAAATCTTTAAACAGTACATCTTGATCATCACGCGCGAGGGCTAGCAGTTTTTCTCCCCTATTTAGTAGCCACTGACAACTGGCAATTGCCACTACTGCAAGTCCTGCAACCATTACAAGTACTATCCAGGATAACCAGGTGATGTAAACTACACAACCTAAGATGATCGCCAGATTCATAAATAGGAAAGGCATTTGATAGACGCCATCAGCAACCGCCTGCACGTCCTCAGTCAGGGTTGCTAGTAGTCGGGGGCTTCCTAGCCGTTCTAAATGACTCAACTCAGAAGAGAGAATTTGACGACTCAAGCGCATCCGTAACTGCAAAACTGCATTTTGAGATAGGCGAATCAACATCACTTGAGAGACGATGCTGGTAACAAGTGCAACTACAGCCAGTCCGATAAAAGCCCAGATTATACTTATAAAAGACGAACTGAGGTTACGACTCGCAGTATGACTAATTAAGGCAATAAGACCAGCACTGCTACCACCACTGAGGAATCCAGTCGCGATCGCGATCGCCACCATACCCCAAGAAGAACGCAGCAGAAAATAAATTAAATTCATGATAAATTTTACACGCTTATTCAATTAGCGCTTCTAGGGGAATTTTTTTATTTTGTTTTTTGATTTTATACCATTTCACTTTGCTACCGACAAGAGGACTTTTCAAACATCCTCTAAATGAATTGTAAAAATTGATAGATAAAATCCCCAACAACTCATGCGAAGTCGGGGATCTTAATTGTTTATGAATGATTTGGGAATGCTATATGAATTTGCTTTTTAGCTGCTTATAAACCTTATAAAATTTTAATTGCTGCCAATGGCATATTGTTGAGCAAAATCTCGATGAATTTGATATTGTATAATTTTTTGTTGAGCAATCCCATAATTAGAACTGGTGTATGGTACCGTCTTCAAAATAGCGATCGCTTCGTTCCAATTTTCCACAACTATCCGCCACTCGTCTTCAGATTGTGCTAATTTTGCCAGCTTCGCTGTACGTTTAGCTTGGTTAACTGCTTTGAGATAATTATCTTTCGGTTGGGCTTCATTAGCAGTGAGTTTTGATGGATTTTGAACAGATATATTTGCGTTTACGCTTTGTCTAAATTCTGGCAATTTAGCAAATGAGTATAACCATAAACCCACCAAGGGTATCAAAACAAATGTGAATATTTGTCTTGATGTTTTACTATATTTTTTATTAAGACTGAAGAAACCCGATTTCTTTTTTACAACTTCTTCAGTTTTGGGTATTTCAGTAACATCAACTTGTGATTGCGGACTATTACTTGGAACTGTATCCGCAACCGAGACATTTAAGTTTTCAGTTTCCACACTAACACTGTTACCAAAAACCAAACGACACTTAAATAAATACTCGACCTGATAAAAAGCAGCAGCACTAATCATCCAAATAATCGCGAAAACAGCTTTGATTTTGCTGTAATGCTGACCGGATTCAGCAATAACTTGACTATAGTTCAACTGAAATAAAGGCAAAAGAGGAGTACAAATTACAATAGCTGTCAGTGTCGATAAAATAAGTACCAACCAGCTATATAAACTTTCTCTCCAACTGACTAATCCAGGGAAAAATCCTTGAATTATATTGGCTTTTTCTCCTGGGATGCTGGGAAGAAAGCGACTGAAAAAAAAGTGATGTAGAAAAGCGATCGCTGGGATGGGTAATATCAGTGTAAAGATCGTCAACAGTGTTGCTGACTCAGGTCTTTGTGACCATTTAGCTAAGTTGAACCATAAGTCCTGATCGCGCTTGATCATAGTGACAAACCCAGTCATCACTACCGATAATATCAAGGCGTTCAGCCATGCATTTGGGTGAGGGAACCATTTGAGCGATTTAAATTTTTTCATATTTGGAACAAAAGTTTAGGGAAGGAAAAATAATTTTTCGGAGCAGTTAAAGATATATAGACGTTATATAGGGTGTTACTTTAACATCTTTATTGTCAAAATGTTCACCTGTGTGGTAGAGAATAATGTATTTTTCTTAGTGAAGTTGCTCCCGAATTTACCCCTCTGACGGGTGTAGGTTTTTTACACTTTGCCCAGAAAATACTGGTTTTAGGGTGTAGGGGTATAAGGGTGTAGGGGTGTAAGAATTTATGAAACGATGATTATTCCGTTAGTTTTACAGTCACCACTCATTGCTTTATTAAAAACCTACGTTTGTCAGAATTTACCCCTCCCTTTCGCACTACGGTGTACACACAAATCTTGGTGCAGTGTATTTATCCCGCCTCGGAATAAATTCCGAGTCTAATAGCGAAAGTCCTCTTCATAGGACTCATAGAGAAATTCGATTTAGTCCACTTGAGTGGACTTAAGCTATTAGCCTGGAACTTTAGTTCCAGGCGGGATATTGGTTCAGCTTGAAGATTTTCGACTCGTAGCCTTCGCCAAAATGTCCAGCTTCCCGAAGCGATCGCGAATTTGTTGATCTGCGGTTGTGATGCTTGCAGAGTTGCTAACATCAAGCTTGATAAACTCAACATCAAGTCCTTCTGATTGTAGTTTATCCGCAGCTTCGGTTCCCTTTTGGGGATCGCGGGCTGCTAGCAAAACCAGAATTCCTTTTTGGGCAAGTTGACGACTGATTTCAAACCCTAATCCTTTGTTTGCACCAGTTACTAAGGCGATCGTCAGATCATGGATATTGTCAGTATTCATTAGATATCAGTACATTCAGGGAACAACCGTCAGTTTACCTGGTTTTGGCTTTCACTGAACCGTCTTGATCGTTACCAAAACTCACATAAGCAGTCTATTGTTTATGGTGAGGAAAAATGTCAACCTGAATAGAAATAGCATTATGACAATAGAATCTGCTGTCGGTGGAGTCGGTATAGAACACAATTTAAAGCAATTTCTTTTAGTACTGTCGGTTTCTTTAACTGTGGCGACTTTACCGCAAGTTTTTAGCTGGTTTCGCCATATTCCCTACACATTACTTTTGGTAATTGCTGGATTGGGATTAGCACTGGTGGATGTGAGATTAGTCAATCTGTCTCCAGACTTAATTTTGGCAATTTTTCTGCCACCTTTATTATTTGAAGCCGCTTGGAACTTGAAATGGTCTAACTTAAAGCGAGACTTCATTCCTATCTGTCTCTATGCAGTCATAGGAGTACTGATTTCTATTGCAGGTGTAACGCTGGGTTTGAATCTCTTAGCAGGAATCCCGTTAACAACAGCATTGTTAGTGGGAGCAAGTTTATCTGCTACCGATCCTGTTTCGGTTACAGCTTTGTTTAGAGAATTAGGAGTAGATAAACGCCTGACAACGTTGATGGAAGGCGAAAGCTTATTTAATGATGGTATGGCAGTTGTTGCCTTTAGCTTTTTAGTTGCATTACCTTTGGGAACAGTAGAACTGAGAATTCAGCCTTTGGTGGTGCAACTATTAAGTGTTGTTGGGATTGGTTTAGCTGTGGGTGGTTTGATTGGTTTTGGGATTTCCTATCTCACCCAAAGATTTGATTTACCACTCGTAGAACAGTCTTTAACTCTTGTCTCTGCTTACGGAACTTACATTATTGCCGAAGAATTAGGCGGATCGGGTGTAATTGCAGTTGTCACCATTGGCTTAATTTTGGGTAACTTTGGTTCCCGCATTGGTATGAACCCACGAACACGGGTGATTGTCAGTGAATTTTGGGATTTTTTAGCTTTTTTTGTCAATTCTATTGTGTTTCTGTTGATTGGAGATCAAGTCCAATTTGCCGACTTAGCAGAAAATCTGACAATGATTGGTGTGACGATCGCCGGAATGGTTTTAGCAAGAGCGATCGCAGTTTACGGTTTAGGTTTCGTTAGTAATCGTCTTGCTAATTCCAATATTCCCTTACCAGAACAAACTGTACTCTGGTGGGGAGGTCTACGCGGTTCTGTCTCGATTGCTTTGGCGTTGAGTGTACCGAATATGCTGGCGGAACGAGAAGACTTGATTAACACCGTATTTGGAGTAGTTTTATTTACTTTGTTAGTCCAGGGATTAACTACTAAGCCTTTGCTAGAAAAACTCAAACTCCTGGGCGATCAGCCTTTGCGACAGGAATATTTAGAATTCATTGCTCGTCAGAGTGCGATCAAACGTGTATTAGAATACTTGAGACAAGTAGAAGAACGTCCAGGACTTGAGCCGGAATTTTACCGCTATCAGGAAACTTTAATCAAAGGCGAACTTCAGCGTTTAGAGGAAAAAATTGATAAATTACACAATGAGTATCCCAATCTGCGAGACTTCACTGCTGAACAATTCCGAATGGAGTTACTAGCTGTAGAAGCAGATACCTACGCGGAGTTTGTGCGATCGGGTAGATTAAATCAAGAATTAGCCTCTTTGCTTGAGGATGTTCTAGAAGAAGGACATTAGAAGAAGTGGGAAAATAGAAGGGAAGTATAAAAATACTTCCCGTGGGTGGATAAAAGTTGAGCTAGTTTTATCTACGGTAATTAAATTGTGATTAACGTCGATAATTACCTCGTCCGCATCTACAGCTAATAAATATGCCAGAATTTGCCGGAGAATTACCCACCCGTGAACCTGCATGGAATGCGATCGCATCTGTTGAAAATATCCAACATCAGCAGCAAAGTATAGATTTTGACTGTGGTATTGGTCGCCTGTCTCTCTATATAGTTGCTTCTAACCTCATTCGTGTACGCTTTTCACCCACAGGAGAATTTAGACCGAGGCGTTCTTGGGCTGTAGTACCCAAAGATGAGGAATGGGCTGTTGTATCTTTTGATATCCAAGAAACAGCCGAAGAGGTAATTATAGAAACTGAAAAAATTCGCTTATCCGTCCAGCGTCATCCTTGTCGAGTCCAGTTTTTTGACAAAGCAGGTCGTCCTTTTGGCCAAGATATAGGCTTAGGGATCGGTTGGCGACAAATGGGAACAGGTAAGTCTCAAGTTGCTTGCTGGAAAAAGATTGAAGCAGAAGAAAATTATTATGGTTTTGGGGAACGTACAGGATTATTCAATCAAAAAGGTAAGCGTCTCACCAATTGGGCAACCGATAGCTTAGATTATAATGTCCAAACCGATGCAATGTACCAAGCCATTCCGTTTTTTATGGCGTTGCGTCCGGAGATAGGCTATGGTTTGTTTTTTAACACGACTTTTTGGAGTCGCTTTGATGTTGGTGTTGACCAACCGGATATTTTGCGCTTAGAAACCCTGGGTGGAGAACTGGACTATTACATTATTTACAGTCCCGATCCCGCAGAAATCGTTGATACTTACACTCAATTAACAGGGCGAATGCAACTACCGCCACAATGGGCGCTCGGTTATCATCAATGTCGTTGGAGTTACGACTCAGAAACAGAAGTTCGCCAATTAGTACAGCAATTGCGTCAGCGTCGGATTCCTTGCGATGTTATTCATTTAGATATTGACTACATGTTTGGCTACCGAGTATTTACGTGGAATCCCAGACGATTTCCAGACCCGAAGAAATTACTCAGTGAGTTAGCTGAAGATGGCGTCAAAGTAGTTACTATTATTGATCCGGGAGTGAAATTTGAGCCACAAGCAGATTACGCCGTCTATGATCAAGGGCTAGAAAAGGATTACTTTATTCGCAGGGCTGACGGTAAAGTCTTTCACGGTTACGTTTGGCCGGGTCGGGCTGTTTTCCCAGACTTTTTGCGTCCAGAGGTGCGTCAGTGGTGGGGAGATTTGCACCGTAACTTAACTGATATTGGCGTGGCTGGAATTTGGAATGATATGAATGAACCAGCTATGAACGATCGCCCCTTTGGAGATGAGGGGGGACAAAAAATATTTTTCCCGATGGATGCACCGAGTGGTTCACCAAGCGATGCTCCAAAGGAGCCGCTACGCGAACGCGCCACTTACACAGAAACTCATAACTTGTACGGCTTAATGATGGCTCGTGCGTGTCGAGAAGCAGTGGAAAAATTGAGAGAGCGATCGCGTACTTTTGTCTTAACCCGTTCTGGTTACGCAGGTGTACAAAAATGGTCGGCGGTATGGACAGGAGATAATCACTCACTCTGGGAATATTTGGAAATGTCCCTACCGATGCTCTGTAATTTGGGCTTATCTGGTGTAGCATTTGTCGGGGCTGACATTGGGGGATTTGCGGGCGATGCCACGCCAGAATTGTTTTTGCGATGGATGCAAGCAGGAATCTTGTATCCGTTTATGCGCGCTCACTCAATGATTAACACTAAGCGCCATGAACCCTGGGAATTTGGCGCGCAAGTAGAAGAAATCTGTCGTCAATATATTGAATTGCGTTACAGATTACTACCTTATATATACACTTTGTTCTGGGAAGCAGCGACCACAGGTGCGCCTGTTCTGCGACCTCTGCTATATCATTATTTTGACGATCCGAAAACCTACGAATTATACGACCAAGTACTTTTAGGTTCATCCCTGATGGCAGCACCCGTCTACCGACCAGGGGTAGAAAAACGCCTGGTTTACCTACCAGCAGGAACTTGGTACGACTGGTGGACAGGGGAAGCTTACGCAGGCTCAACCTATATTCTTGCTGATGCACCAATCGAAAAAATGCCTATGTACATCCGTGCTGGCTCAATAATTCCCCTTGGCCCGGTAATGCAATATGTAGGCGAGTCACCCCTCAATCAACTCCGGTTGCGAGTTACCCCAGGTACAGGCGAGTGGACGCTGTATGAAGACGACGGACATTCTTTCGCATATCGTGATGGTGCTTGTTCAACTACAACCTATCAGGTGTATGTCGAAGACACACAAACAGTAGTAGAAATTCAAGCTAGACAAGGACAATGGACTCCTCACCCACGTAATGTCATTGTTGAAGTTGTAGGTAAAGCAGAGCAAGAATTTGCAGATGATGGTTCTGCACGTCGTCTAACTTTTTCTTAACGTTGTCCATTTATACACGAAATCTTAATGTCAAACGTAAACGGAAAAATCATTGTTATTACGGGAGCCAGCAGTGGGATTGGTGAAGCTACAGCCCGTATGCTTGCGAATCAAGGCGCACGAGTGGTTTTGGGATCACGCCGCACTGATCGCCTTGAAGCAATTGTCAACGACATTCGCACTACAGGTGGGACAGCCGAATACCAGGCTGTTGATGTGACACAACGGAGTCATCTCGAAGCGCTCATTCAATTTGCCCAGAGCAAGTTTGGTCGCGTAGATGTGCTTATTAACAATGCTGGTATCATGCCGCTATCAGCACTCGAACAACTGAAAGTTGAAGAGTGGGAGCAAATGATCGATGTCAATATCAAAGGTGTCCTCTATGGCATCGCAGCAGCACTCCCCATCATGAAAGCACAAAAAACAGGTCAAATTATTAATATTTCCTCGATTGGTGGACACACGGTGTCTCCAACTGCGGCGGTTTACTGTGCCACCAAATTCGCTGTTAGAGCGATCTCAGAAGGCTTGAGACAAGAGGTTGGAGGTGACATTCGAGTGACTGTGATTTCTCCGGGAGTCACGGAATCTGAGTTGGCTGAAAGCATCAGTGATGAAAACGCTAAACAAGGAATGCAAGAGTTCAGAAAGATAGCTATTCCTGCTGAAGCGATCGCTCGATCAATTGCATTTGCGATCGAGCAACCTGACGATGTAGATGTTAGCGAAATTATCGTCAGACCCACAGCCAGCCCTTACTAATGCAACGGAATAGGTAGGTTATGGGCGTGTTGATCATTGACAGAATAAGACCTTTTTATTATTGTGTAGCAATGTTAGCCTCTTTTATGGTAATTGGCTTTAAAAAGTAAAAAGATAAAAGTAAAAAGTAAATCCCCATAAATAAATTAAGGGGATTTAAAACGGACGCGTTTTTTATCGCGCTGCGCGTCTCTCAAAAAGTATTTTTACTTTTTTTTCATAAATAAATTTAGGGGCTTTAAACCCTTTTTTATTTCTTCTTTATGAGTGCCTTTTAACTTTTAACTTTTAACTTGTTCGGTAATTGTTCAACGTTTTGTAATGGCGATCGCCCTGGTGTGAAGTAATTACTCAGCCACACTAAACTACCTAAAAACACAGCAATTAACCCAATTAAAGTCCGGGTTAACAATTTGACCTGAGAACGCAAAAATTTAACTTCTCGACTCTGCTCATCCAATTCTGAAACAGAACTAACTGGAGGGAGTTTTTGCTCAATAATTGTTGCGGTGTTTTGTACAAATTGATTTCTAAAAGTAACCTGTTGGTGTAGCCAATTAGTAATCAATTGCGGACAATTTTTTTTCACCCAATGCCAAGCAAATATTCTAAATGCTGGCTTGGACATCCTAGCGATAAATTTTAATACTTTCTTGACAGGTCGAGAGCGAAACTTTTTATTTATCAGGTGAAAAGAACCTACATCATAAAGACGATCAAATATCAGCTTTACGGTAGCTTCTTCTTTAGTAGTTAAATATTCCAGAATCAGAAAAACTTCTTGCATAAGTTCTTCTTCTTTGGTACTCTCTGCCAAAACATTTGTAAAATTATTTGATATTTTTACTTGATTAGTCATTAGTCATTAATCATTAGTAATTAGTAAGGGTTTAAATTGTGTTTATGTTTCGTGACTTGTATCAATAAGCTATTTTTTTACTGATTGTACTGATTGTAAAGATAAAATCATCTTAAAGGTTATCGTTTGCAAAAAGAATTATCTCTAGAGAGATTTACAGCAGATTGCTTAGTCAATGGGCATTGAGCATGAATCAGTTAACAGTCTAATTTGATAACTGATAACTGATTTTTCCCCAATCCTCACCAGGGTAAACGACTACCATCCCACGAAAAAAACTGGCCGCTATCCTCAGTTTGTAGCTTTTCTATCACAGCAAGCAATTGGTTAACAGTATGTTCTACCGAAAATAGTTTTTCTGGTGGTACATTCTTTTGAAAAGGTTTAGAAAGACGGGTATTAGTTGTACCGGGGTGCAATGTTACAACTATGGTTTTTGGGCTAGTTCTGCCATATTCTATTGCGACGTTTCGCATCAACATATTCAGCGCAGCTTTAGAAGCGCGATAGCCGTACCACCCGCCGAGTTGATTGTCTCCAATACTTCCAACTTTGGCAGAAATACTAGCAAAAATACTGCGATCGCTATGACGAAACAAAGGTAACAAATGCTTGGCAAGCAACACCGCACCAATACTGTTAACTTGAAAATAGTGCAGCAAATTTTCTGAGTTAATTTGCTTCAAGCTTTTTTCTGGTTGCAGTGTTCCTTGATGCAGAATCCCAACACAGTTAACAACCAAATGTAGTTTATCTATCTCCCCACGCAGGAATTGTACACCTTCGGCAATTTGCGCCTCATCTGTAATATCCATCGCCAAACAAGTTAATCTCTGAGGATATACATCTGATAACGTGATTAATTCAGCAGCCGATTCTTTTTGCCGATAAGTTGCATAAACCTTATTAATACCCTGCAATTGCAGTAATTTTTTCACAAATCCTAAACCGATTCCTTGACCAGCACCTACAATCAAGGCATTACATGAGTCGGTATGAGTAAACATAAGTTTTAGCTTAATCAAAAAGTAGAGCGCATCTGTACCGCCTCGGAATAAATTCCGAGTCTCATAGCGCAAGTCCTCTTCAGAGGACTTGCGCTATGAGCCTGGAACTTTAGTTCTAGGCGGGATACAGTTTCAACTTATCTATTATTCGGGCAATTTGTAGCGTCCCACAATGCGCTTGGCGAACTCTGGAACGTGTGCTGCTAATTTTCCTGGGTGATTCCGTTTTACATAAAGATAATTGCGGGTAAAGTGGGAATCTATCGAGAAACGGGCATATTCTAAACCTTTGGGGCCGATTTTTTCAATTACTACTCCCATAAGTTTTGCTGCCCACATTGGTAAAGTTACAGCTTTATCATAAGCTGGTATACTTTGTTGCACCGCAGCTGTGCGATCGCCCTGGGACATAACAGGCTGAGTTTCTAGTTGATCTTTTACCAATTCCAGCATTTCCTTACCGCGTTCATTTCTGACTACAATCCATTGCCAACCAAATGGTGCGCCCATATACCCAACTACTAAATCAGCGAGGGAATTTACGTAGTCAAAGCAACTCATACAGGAAGAGGCAAACACATCCTTGAGTTGATTTGTTTTTAAGCCAAAGAAGGGTACAGTTTCAGTTGATCCATCTTCGTGCTTAAAGTGAACTCGAAAATCTTGCATAAACTCGTAATGCACTACTGTATCGGGCGATCTACTTGTGGTTTCTAAGAATTTTTGTAGTCCGGCACGAGTCACATTATCTACACACGGTGTACCCAATACGTACAATTTTTCTAGACCCAATTTCTTTTCAACCGCCCGCAAAGCTTGGATTTGGCAACCAACACCAATCACCAACAGCCGCTTCATCCCTGATTTTTCTACTTGTTCCAACACCGAGAGATTTGGTGAAAGAGTAGGTTTATTTACCCGCGCTGCTAGTATTTCTTCTGGAGTTCGGGCAATTACAGGCATTGGTCCAAAGCGGTCTTCTTTGGTATTCTGCACACAGACCACGCCTTCGACCATGCCCCGATTCAGCATTTCAATGGCGATCGTACTTACAATTCCTGTCCATTGAGCGCCAGGAATAGGCTGTTGTTTCCGCGCTGCCATCATGTCTTGATGAACACCAAAATAGAGTTCATCAGAGTTGTCTAAATTGCGAGAACGCTTGTGTGTCTGTGCTTCGAGTTCATCTATTTGCTGATTAATAAAAGCACAAGCTTCCTTGACATAGTGAACATAGTATGTGTCGCACAGTCCACATTCACTGCACAGTTCCTTGGCGGGGCGACGGCTACCGGGTTTAAGGGCTTTGGCTTTTTTGTGTTTGGGAAAATCTACTGACGTCATTAAAATTTCGTCTTTAAAACTCAGATTATTTATTTCACAGTAACAGAAGCAGAAAGCCTATCGGTTTTTAGCGTTAACTTCCCCAATCCTTTAATGAAGAAAAAATAAATAAACCTTGAGCAATTTCTTGGTAGTCCTGATGACGCGCTATCATCGGTAATTGGCATGTTAAAAATGTGTACCCTAAACATCCATGACCGCTTCTTACTCTGCATCCCAGCCAAACGCCAGCAACAATGCGAACACATTTATTACTGACCATCGACTTGTGGATCGCAGCAAGCTGACTCAAATGTTTCAGCATTATGTCGAAACGAAGGAGAAGTATCCCCATGCGGTGTTGCTGTATCG
Source organism: Pelatocladus sp. (assembly GCF_059505505.1). Lineage (NCBI taxonomy): Bacteria > Bacillati > Cyanobacteriota > Cyanophyceae > Nostocales > Hapalosiphonaceae > Pelatocladus > Pelatocladus sp. The sequence goes on from NZ_JCACKS010000229.1 coordinate 20,818, forward strand.
AGTGGGAGACTTTTTTGAGTGCTATTTTGAAGATGCTGTGATTCTGGCGCAGGAATTAGAACTTTATCTCACCAGTAAACCAGTAGGAGAAGTGGGGAGGGTATCAATGAGTGGTGTCCCGCACCACGCTTGGGAACGCCACGCTACTCTGTTGGTAGAAAAAGGGTATGCAGTCGTAATTTGTGACCAAGTCGAAGATGCTTCAGAAGCTGTTGGTAGATTGGTACGGCGAGAAGTAACGCGGATTCTCACTCCTGGGACTTTGTTAGAAGAAGGAATGCTCAAAGCCAGTCGCAATAATTACCTGGCAGCTGTGGTAATTGCTGGAGAACATTGGGGTTTGGCTTATGCAGATATTTCTACAGGGGAATTCTTAACTACCCAAGGTAGCATTAGTGAACATTTGACCCAAGAATTAATGCGCTTGCAGCCTGCGGAAGTATTAGTTCCTACGAATGCACCTGATTTAGGAAGTTTACTCCGACCGGGAGAAAAGTCTGACCATTTACCAGAATGTTTACCACCGACGTTTTGTTATGCACTGCGATCGCAACGACCTTTTTCAGCAGGCGAAGCGAGATCTAGATTATTGCAGAAATTTAAAGTGCGATCGCTCGAAGGTTTGGGTTGTGAACATCTCCCCCTCGCAGTCCGGGCGGCTGGTGGTCTTTTAGAATACTTGGAAGATACACAAAAAGAAAGTTCTGTACCCCTGCAAACACTAAGAACTTACACACTTACTGATTTTTTGATTGTAGACCATCAAACTCGGCGTAACCTGGAAATTACGCAAACTGTCCGCGATGGCAGTTTTCACGGTTCTTTACTTTGGTCTTTGGATAGAACTTCTACGGCGATGGGTAGTAGGGCTTTACGACGTTGGCTATTACAACCGCTAGTTGATATCAAAGGTATCCAAGCGCGGCAAGATACAATTCAAGAATTGGTAGAAAATACACCCCTACGCCAAGATTTACGGCAGTTGTTACGGCAAATTTATGATTTGGAACGTTTGACAGGAAGGGCTGGTTCTGGTACTGCAAATGCCAAAGATTTGGTGGCTTTGGCTGATTCTGTGTCAAAGTTGCCGGAATTAGCGCTGTTAGTGATGGATGCTTCGTCTCTGTTTTTGAAAGCCTTGCAGAAACTTCCCCCTGGTTTGGAGGAGTTAGGGCAAAAAATCCGTAGTTATATTGTGGAGTCACCACCGATACATATTAAAGAAGGTGGATTGATTCGTCAGGGAGTTAATCCCCACTTGGATGAAAGACGAGGTTTGGTAGAAGAAGACCAAAAATGGATTGCAAATTTAGAAGTTGATGAACGAGCGAGGACGGGTATTCAGACACTGAAGGTTGGATTTAATAAAACTTTTGGTTATTACATCAGTATTTCCCGTGCTAAGGCTGACCAAGTACCGTCAAATTATATACGTAAGCAGACTTTGACAAATGAAGAACGCTACATTACCCCAGAGTTGAAGGAACGGGAAGCGCGGATTTTGACGGCGCGGGATGATTTGAACCAGACGGAGTATGAAATTTTTGTGGCGTTACGGGAGGAAGTTGCAGCGCAAGCGGAGGTGATTCGTAATCTTTCGCGGGCTGTGGCGGCGGTGGATGTATTATGCGGTTTGGCGGAGTTGTCTGTATATCAAGGTTACTGTCGTCCTCAGATGGTGGAGGGACGAGAAATTTATGTTGTCGATGGGCGTCATCCGGTGGTGGAACAGTCTTTACCGGCGGGGTTTTTTGTGCCGAATTCGACGAGCTTGGGAGGAGAGTCATTAGTCACTAGTTATTTGTCATTAGCAACTGACCAAGAACCAATAACAAATGACCAAGAACAAAGGACAAAGGACAATCCAGATTTGATTATTCTTACCGGACCAAATGCAAGTGGTAAGAGTTGTTACTTAAGACAGGTGGGGTTAATTCAGTTGATGGCACAAATTGGCAGTTTTGTCCCTGCTAGGTATGCGAAGTTGAGTGTGTGCGATCGCATTTTTACTCGTGTGGGTGCGGTGGATGATTTGGCGACGGGTCAATCTACATTTATGGTGGAGATGAATGAGACGGCAAATATTCTCAATCATGCTACGTCGCGATCGCTGGTGTTGCTAGATGAGATAGGGCGAGGGACGGCTACTTTTGACGGGCTTTCGATTGCTTGGGCTGTAGCGGAATATTTAGCGGCTGAGATTGAGGCGCGGACGATTTTTGCGACGCACTATCATGAGTTGAATGAATTATCAAGTATTTTACCAAATGTAGCTAATTATCAAGTGACAGTGAAGGAGTTACCAGACCAAATTATCTTTTTGCATCAGGTTCAACCGGGGGGTGCGGATAAGTCCTACGGTATTGAAGCGGGAAGATTGGCGGGTTTACCTGGGGTGGTAATTCAACGTGCAAAACAAGTAATGAGTCAAATTGAGAAGCACAGTAAGATTGCGATCGGATTGCAGAGTTTGGAGTAAAGCTATCAAGGTAAAAAGATAATCCCCATAAATAAATTTAGGGGATTTAATAAGGACATATAATTTCTCGTGGCACTTTCCGCTTGAAATAAATAATGGTGCTTTAACCATTTTTTCTTGTTCTTCTTTTGCCTTTTAACTTTTTACTTTTGCCTTGTTTGGTCAAAGCAGGAGAAAACAACCTTTCTTTGCCTTCCCTGTAGCAGCTTATGTCTTCCCTGTAACAACTTCCGCCTTCCTTGCAGCAACTTCTGCTTTCCCTGTAGCAACTTCCGCCTTCACGTTTGCGTGTTTCGCGCAGCCTGTAGCAGCTTCTGCCTTCCCTGTAGCAACTTCCGCCTTCACGTTTGCGTGTTTCGCGCAGTCTGTAGCAGTTTCTGCCTTCACGTTATTAGAAACAGATTTAAATTTTAAACATTTAGGATGCTCCCTTGGATTTTTCGTCATTATAGAAATCTTGCTATTGCTGGAGTTTTTTTAGTTTGTTCAACATTTCTTGGTAAGACTTGTTCTTACCTTGTTTCTGATAAAGTTCAGCAGCTTTATGATAATTCTCAATAGTTTCCTGCTTGCTTCCTAACTTAGAGTAAGCATAACCTCGCCATCTATAATGACTGGGTTCGTCAGGTTCGAGCCGAATCGCTTGAGTGAAATCCTCAACTGCTTCGTGGTAATATCCAAGATCAGAATAGGCATATCCCCTTTGTTTATAAGTACAAGCACAGTTTGGACTTATGGGATTGATACGAATTGCTTCAGTATAATCAGCTATGGCCGCCTTGTTATCCCCAAGGTCAGAATAGGCATTACCTCTTTTGTAGTAAGCATCTGCGTATTTTGGATTAATATTGATCGCCGCAGTAAAATCTGCAACTGCTTCCTTATACTGTTTATTATTAGACTTTTCTCGTCCCATATTGTAAAAATCCTGAGCGCTCAATTGGGCTGTAGGATACATAGTGGAACTAACAGTTGTTGTAGATGATTTTGCTGGATTAAGTTGTGAAGGAACCGAAGGATGATTGAACTTCCCCAAAAAAGGTGAAGCCAGAACGACAGCAAGAAGAGTTGCTCCAATAAGAAATATGGGTTTTCTTAAAATTGGGATAAAGTTAGGATAGATGCGAGGTTCATTAACTGTTGGCTTATCAACCTCACATAAATTAATATTATTTTTGATCACAGAATTATTTTTGATCACAGGAATAGAATCGCCGGATACCCCTGCAAGCTGAATGGCATTACGAGCAATATTAAAAGCAAAATCAACAGGTGTTCCAGAATCATATTGCGGATCGTAAGCTGCTAGCGCGTCATAAAATCCCACAGCAAATTCAACTGCTGCTTGATCGCCAATCGGAGCATTCATACCAATTACATAATTTATATGTTTAGCGATCGCCTCAGCTTGATTTTCGCTATAGCAAGCATTTAGTAGTACACATTCCACTTGTTTAGGAAATTGTCCGAATAGTCCAGCCAGTGCTTCTCCTGTAACTAGCTGTATTTGGCCAGTTTCATTTTCAAATGCTAATCCCACCTCTTTTAAACCATGTCCAGAAAAATGGATAATATGAGGTCGAAAATCTAAAATTGCTCGACGAATATCTCGTGGACGTACTGCCCACTCCTGTTGCAAAATAAATTTGTCACGTTTGTGCGATCGCTGTAATCCTTCTTTAATATCGCGTACTTCCTCATCCAAACGTAGGCGTGATGTTTGTTTCGGGTTCGCTGCTAGAACTAAGATCCTTTTAACCAGAGTGTTGCTACTCATTTTCTGGTTCGTGCATTGTTAGTGGGTGGAATTACGCACTAACTACAAATAATCTATCAATTTTTCCGGAATTTCTCCTGTGGCTAAGTGAATTGAGAGTGCGATCGCCTATCATCTAAATTATGAACAAAAAGAAACTTTTTAGTTTCAAAAGTCAAGAGCTAATTACTACAAACAATTTAATTTTCTTTAGTTTGCTGCGGACGAATTATCCGGTATTGTGTCACCAGCAGGCAAACCCCGAATTCGATTCATCTGTATAAGAGCATACCGGGCTGTTGCTTGGACTTCGGGATCACAATCTTGTACTGCATGACATAAAATTTGACTAATTTGAGCCATCATGTCATAAACACGAGTGAGGTCACGAATAGCATTTTGCCGTACTTGGGGGCTTTGATCTTGTAGAGAGATTGCCAAAGCGCTATTCATCGGTTTAAGTGTGCTGATGCCAATTTCTGCTAACGCAGCCAAAATGAGACTACGCTGTTGTGAATCTGCATCAATCATTAAATCTACCAACGGTTGAATAGCACGAGAGTCTCCTTGTTGACCTAAACTCCAAATCGCTTGGCGTCGCTTGATGGGATCGGGACTGCTTAAATCTTGAATTAATTCTTCAACAATATTTACTTTGGCTAGACGAGAAGTACTTTCTGTCGGTGATGGTGGTAGTAATTTTGTTGATTGTGAGGTAGTAGATACTTGTACAGTGGTATTTAATTCTTGTGAAGATGGTGTCTGTTGTTGGAAATCTGTCTGAGTCGAGCTTTCCAACAATAGGGTATCTTTTTTATTAGGCGTAACTTTTTTGCTCTCACCCAAGGATTTGATTAAAAATAATAATGCACCAGTACTTCCCAAAATAGCGATCGCCACTACTAACCACCAGACAAAATCGCGCTCTTTTGATTGCTTGTTGTTTGTGGTAGATTTTGGATTGAGACTGACAAAAATATTTTTATAAGTTGTGGTCAAATCTGACACTTTGAGCGATGGAGAAGTGGACAGGTACTTCCCGGTAAAAATGGGGGGATTTCTTAATGCAGTCCCTCCATCACAAAATACCCCATCTCCGCATCGCTCAAGGTTTTGTGTCGCTGTGCTTGGGGAAGCATAACCCAAACTCAGGTAAGTAAAACAGATAGTCAGCGTAATTGAATAACGGCATAGCCTCATATACTAAGTTTCAGTCAGAATATACGTGGAATTTATCGATACCACGATAACTTCAGACAGAACCAAATGTTAAGTGTTACCAATGAATTTAATTTTGTCCAACTGACCTGAAAAAGGGGTGTAGGGGTGTAAGAATAATCATATTTTTTTCACTCTGATGTACGCAGTTCAGTCAGGGCTATTTATCCTTTTGTTTGTCGTTCTAAATACTGGCGTACCCCTTCGCTCATTTGCAATAGATTTGGCTGAATTTTTTTGCCAAGAAAATCTTCAACAATATCTGCAACTTTGCTAGCAATAAACCAAGGTACACCTGTGATTTGCTTGGAATCAATCGTGAGTTCGCCACGACTTTTAATAATTGTGCGATCGCCATCTGCAAGAAAGTGGTTTATTCCTGCACAGTGAACTGCTTCGGTATAAACGTGAGTTTTAATCCGCCACTCCAGTAAAAACTCAGCTTCGTTCCAAGTATTGTATTCTGTCCAAGAGAGCATATCTTCACTGAGTATAGCCCTTGCTGCCAGTGGAATTTCTCCTCCTCCATGCCATTCGTTGATACTGTAAACTCGTCTATCCTCCTCACGACGGGATTTCACCTCAATTTGACGTATGTTTGGCATATAGGGAATCAGTTCAACTAGCTTATCTCGGTAGGTAGCGTAGACTAGGGGACGAGGGAAAGAAATCCGCGTATCAGCAGAGATCAGCATTGTGCAATTTCTTTGGGATTTGAGGTTATTGATCTGAAAACGCAGTTTTTGAAATTAACTGGAACTTTAATCTTACAGATTTTTTCTCTGTTACGAATTAGCAATTATATTTTTATCTAATCACCAATATATAGCGTACATATTCAACCTAATAACTCTTGTCGTAAGCGAGTCAGTCGTTCTGAGTAATTTCTGATCACTTCGATCGCAAATACCGGAGTTTCCTGAACAGCGAACAGAAACCTTGCTTGGTCTAAATAAGCTAGTTTGCACTCTGTTTTGGCGATCGCTGTGTAAGTTCTGTTTTTGATACCAATCAGTACTCCTGTACCAAACACATTTCCTGCTTCTATAGTCTCTACAATCCGACCGTTGACTCTTAACTCCACTTCTCCTTCCACCACACCATACATGCAATCTCCTAATTGTCCTTCCTCGAAGATTACTTGACCAGGTGAAAAGATTACTGGACCCGGTTGTTTTTGAAAAATAGTAATAGTTTGTATAGGTTCTAACATAGCTTCTTCACCCCACTTCAAAACAAATTGAAATTATAGTGTGCTTTATTTTATAGATTTTCGGAACAAAATCTCACACTCTAATAATAAGTTTGATACATTGTCTACCATGCATTAGGTAGACATTAACAATCAAAAATGCTAAACATTAAAACCATCTCAGGGATGATTTTTTCTCTCTGTTTTTAGTAGTGATGCTTTATACTTAGCAACTTTAACTCTGATATCTGATTGATAAAAACTAAATTATATGACACCAATTTGAAAAAAAGAATGCGACAGATAGACTTACAGAACTCTCATGCACAAAGAGTTTCCCAATCCAAAATCTAAAATCTAAAATCCAAAATCCAAAATCTAAAATGGTATGACCTTATTTTCTATTGAACATTTGCGAGTTGCCTATCCTCACCGTAGTCATGAAAATACTCATTGGGCGGTTGATGATGTATCTTTCAGGCTGCAACCGGGTGAAAAAATGGGATTGGTAGGAGAGTCTGGATGTGGTAAATCAACTTTAGGAAGAGCTGCAATGCGGTTGTTACCACCATCTACTCAGATTGAGGGACAGGTGACATTTCAAGGTCAATCAGTGTTTGATTTAACACCACTGCAAATGCGGAAGTTTCGAGGTGAGGCGGTAGGATTGATCTTTCAAGACCCAATGACGCGCCTTGACCCATTGATGACCATTGGCAATCATTGTATAGAAACACTAAAAGCGCACTCACCCAAATTGTCAGCAAAAGTAGCGAAAGAAAAAGCGATCGCCACTTTAGAAAAGGTCAATATACCCGCTACTCGCTGGAATCAGTATCCCCATGAGTTTAGTGGTGGAATGCGACAACGGGTTGCAATTGCTTTAGCTTTGTTGTTGCAACCAAAGCTAATAGTTGCTGATGAACCCACCACCAGCTTAGATGTCACAGTCTCTGCCCAGATTTTACAAGAACTAACTCGGCTGTGTGCAGAAGAAAATATGGCATTACTCTTAATTTCCCATGATTTAGCAATAGTGGCAGAGTATTGCGATCGCATTGGCGTTATGTATAACGGTAAAATGGTAGAAATGGGTGCAACTGAATCTGTATTTCGACATCCAGAACACGAATATACGCGATCGCTCCTCCAAGCGGCTTTGCATATTCAAAGTGTAGAAGAGACTGATTGGGGACAAGGGGGAATTTCTCTTTTATCTTTTCCTGATTCCCAATCCCCAATTACCGATTCCCAATCCCCTATTTTGCGTGTCCAAGACCTCAAACAGCATTACACTATCGAGCCTAATTTTGTTGAGCGCATATTTAAAGGGCAAGGTCAAACCATCAAAGCTGTTGATGGCATTAACTTAGAATTATATCCAGGGGAGATTTTAGGATTAGTCGGGGAGTCTGGTTGTGGTAAAAGTACATTATCGCGGACAATTTTGCAACTAGTTCGTCCCAGTGCGGGTAAAGTCGAGTTTCTTGGTAAAGATATCACTAACTTATCTCGACGAGAAATCCGCCAGCAACGACGACAAATGCAAATGGTATTTCAAGATCCCCATGCTTGTCTCAATCCGGCGATGACTGTAGGACAAAGTATAGCTGATCCACTATTAATTCATCAGATCGCAACTCCTGAAGAAGCAAAACAGCTGGTTTTGGGGATGCTGGAAAAAGTCGGGTTACAACCACCAGAGGTTTATTATCAGCGTTATCCCTCAGATTTATCAGGAGGACAGCAGCAACGAGTCGCAATTGCTCGCGCTTTGATCACTCATCCGAAACTTTTGATTTGTGATGAACCCGTGAGCATGTTAGATGCTAGTGTACAGTCACAAGTATTAGATTTGATGCTGGAGTTGAAAGAAGAATTTGATTTAACGTATTTGTTTATTACTCATGATTTGTGGTTAGCGAGATTCTTGTGCGATCGCATTGCTGTCATGAACGGTGGCAAAATAGTTGAAATCGGCCCCACTAAAGAAATTTTTGCCAACCCCCAACATCCCTATACACAAACTCTCCTTGCTGCTGCACCTTTATTAGCAAGAGCATGAGGAGTTTAAAAAGTAAAAAGATAAAAGTAAAAAGGCAAAAGAAAAAAATAAAATATTGGGTTTGTACGCCTAGCATTACCACAGGCTAGCCTCTAAATTGACTAACTTCCAAGCCGGAACACTCAAACAAATGTAAACCCAGATGCTGAGACAATTCCTCACACACCTTAACTCCCCGGACGCTGTTACCGCGTGTATCTAAACGCGGGGAAAAAACTGCAATTCCCATCTTATTAGGTACTACGGCGATAATCCCACCAGAGATCCCACTTTTGGCGGGAATACCAACTTTGTATGCCCACTCCCCAGCAAAGTTATACATTCCACAGGTGTACATCACACTGAGAATATCTTTGATATAACGGCTACTAACAGCTTGTTGCTTTGTCATTGGGTTGATACCTTTATTTGCCAGTGTCGCCGCCATCACTGCTAAATCATGGCAATTCACCATCACAGCACACTGCTGAAAGTATAAATCCAAAGCTTCATCAATAGGTTTGTCAATCATGCCAAAGTTGAGCATGAGATACGCCATCGCCCGGTTACGGTGTCCGGTGGTGCGTTCTGAGGTAAACGCTGAGATATCAACGAAGACATCACGCCCGATGTACTTTTGGAACATCTCTAACATCCGGTTTAAACGTTCGGTTGGATCTAACCCTTTGATCAAACTAGTGGTAGCGATCGCACCAGCATTTACCATTGGATTGTAAGGTCGCTTGGATTGTTCATCTAGCACAATGGCGTTGAATGCGTCTCCTGTCGGCTCCACACCTACTCTGGTCAAGATATAATCTCGTCCGTGATCTTCAAGGGCGAGTCCGTATGCAAATACCTTCGATATGGATTGAATCGTAAATAGTTGCTGATAATTCCCAACTTCGTAAACTTCACCGTTGACACTGACAATACTGATGGCAAACAAATCCGAGTCTACCTTAGCCAATTCTGGGATATATTTGGCTACTACACCATCGTGCAATGGTTTGTATTTGAAATACAAATCATCAATGAAAGTTTGTAGTGATGATGAATTTTTTGCTAAATCTTCTTGGTTTGTCATGAAGCTGAGTGAAAAAGCCTGAAGTATGAATGATGAAGGATACTCAGTTTAAAAAATCACGCGTTCTCAACTACCTAAAGTCAGATATTATGTCTGTTTGCCGTAGTTACAAATGATTCGCATAGCACCAGCAATTCTGATTAATTTTTTAGATAATTGTTTTTTATTTTTTTGTAAAAAATTTTTCTTGTAAGTAGAATTATCTTTTTAGTCCTTGTTTAAGACGTTTGTAAATTATCTTACTATATATCTGCTGCGCTTGATGAATTCAGTGTATCTAAACACTTGTTACAACAAAAACATTCACAAAAAGATAATAAATATCAAGTCATTGCAATGCTAATTCCACATCTTAACTCTATCATCAGCTATCCCCTCGTTGCTGTCTTTGATTTGCTATTGGCGATCGCTACTAAAAAGATGTTATAAAGATAACTTCAGATTATGATTAATTTTAAATTTTAAATCATAGGTATAATTACTTGTTATAAGTATATTCATGGAAAAAAAGAATTTTTGAAAAACTCAATAACATTAATGAGCTTTTTAGGCAATACCATATGCAATTAGAATGATTTAAATACCAAATCGTGTTAAGTTTTCCTAATAAAATTTCTAAACAATAAAAAAACTGTTACATCGCCAAAATCCGCTTTTTAGAAAGGTTTGGAGCTTGAAACACCAATTTAATTTCGATAAAGTTACCACGACTTTCGATAAAACCCTGATCCCCAAGATCAGAAGTTCGTGTTAGTCTGTTGCAGTTAATAGCAAAAAGTGAAAGCGGAACGAGTTCGGTTGTTGGGTAAAGCTGTTCTTAGTTGAATGCTTAACCCACGAACTATCAAAGCTCCGTTCTACAGTCGCTTTAATATTCGGACGCATGAATCAAAAACATTTGTGGACTGTTGTCACTGTGTGTAGCACAGTTTTGGGAATGCCCTTAGTTGGACGTACTGAGACAGCTAAGAAAATCGCTCCAACCTCACCACTTTTGCCTTCTGGTGATGTGGAAAAAGTAGGAGAATACCAATCCCCAACAGCAAATCCTGCTTCAGATGCTGTGATCGCCAAGATTCACACGCACCAAGCAGCAGATCGCTCAGTGGCAACGCTCTATATCCGCGATATTCCCGTGATCAGCTTTCTAGGACAAAAATCAGTTGTCAGTGAAGAAACAAAAGTTGGTGAAGTTGGTGAAATCGCTAACGTCAACGGGGTATCTCAAGCTCTTAATACCAGCAGTCCTACTCAAATAGCAGCAACCAACGGGACAGGTACAAGTTTGGCAACTCAGACTAGCTCGGCAAAAGATGACCCAATCCAGAGGGCAAGTGTAGTAGCAGCAAAAATTAACCAGCTAGTCCTAGATAAAGTAGACGCCAGCAAGATTATCGTAAGTTGGAAAGCACCAGAAGCATCTACAAACTCCAATAAAGACCAGAATAAAGGTCTAACTGGTCAACAAAAAGCTGGCGATCGCTTCGTCATTAAAGCCAATAATCAAGAACTGGTAGAGATCGACCAAAACACCAAACTCGCGGGTACAACCAACGACCCTGTTCAAGATGCATTACAAGTAACCAACCGCTTACGTAGACTCATCGGTAATGCATCGCCTTTAGGTCAGATTGCTAACTTACCTGCGCGTTCCTCGTTGCCAACCAAATTACCACATCAGATTGCTGTCAAAGTCCAAGATACTTTCAAAGGCATAGCTTCCTACTACGGCTATGATTTTTCTGGCAATAAAACCGCCACTGGTGAGAGGTTCAATCCAAATGGAATGACAGCAGCCCACCGCAGCTTGCCTTTTGGTACACGAGTACGTGTCACGAATACCCACAATGGTCGGTCTGTGGTTGTGCGAATTAACGACAGAGGCCCATATATTCGTGGTCGAGTTATTGACCTCTCTTTAGGCGCAGCGCGCATTTTAGGTATGATGAGCAGTGGTGTAGCACCTGTGCGGATTGAAATTCTGGGAAGGTAGTTTTTTAGTGTTAGTTGTTGTTTGTTGTTTGTTGTTTGTTGGTGACAGGTTCCAAACAACAAACAACTACCAACTACCAACAACCAACGAACAACCACCATTTCCTTTGTTCCCCTAGACTAGCCTCTTGCCTCCAAAATCGGATATAAACTAACGGGGAAGAGCTAGATCAAGACTAGGGGTATTTTTGTGCGCCTGTTGACAACCACTGTAGCTTTACGCTGCTATTTAGATCAGCGCCGTTCGGAAAACCAGCTTACAGAGCAAGAACGGCCATCAGAATTTGAGGTGACTGGCAGACCTTTCACGGCTGTTGGTCTAGTTCCCACTATGGGAGCCTTACACCAAGGTCATTTAAGTTTAATTCAACGGGCGCGGCAAGAAAATGCTACGGTTATTGTCAGTATTTTCGTCAATCCTCTGCAATTTGGTCCCAATGAGGATTTTCACCGCTATCCCCGCACCTTAAACCAAGACCTACAACTGTGCGAACAAGCAGGGGTAGACGTAGTTTTTGCACCAACTCCCGAAGAAATGGGAGTTGACCTGAAAAATATACAAGAATCAAAAGTTACACAAGTTAACCCGCCATCTGCTATGATATCAGGCTTGTGTGGTGACAATCGCCCAGGCCACTTTCAGGGTGTGGCAACGATTGTTACCAAGCTGTTCAATTTGGTACAGCCTGACCGAGCCTATTTTGGTCAAAAAGATGGTCAACAGCTAGCTATTGTCAAACAGCTAGTAGTTGATTTAAATTTTTTGATCGAAATTGTTGCTTGTGCAACGGTGCGGGAAACATCTGGTTTAGCCATTAGTTCTCGTAACCAATATTTGACTGCCACAGAAAAACAGCAAGTAGCTGTGTTGTATAGTGGGTTACAAAAAGCCGAAGCAGCTTTTCGTGCTGGAGAACGCAATGCTCACAAGCTTATTGCAGTGGTGCAGCAAGAAATAGCAATGGTCAGTTCTGTATCTGTGGAATATATTGAATTGGTTGAACCGAATACTTTAATGTCAATAGAAAAAGTTCAGGAGGAAGGAATGCTCGCGATCGCCGCTCGTCTTGGTTCTACACGTTTGATTGATAACACAATTTTACGCGATCGCCAGCCAATAATTGCTATTGACGGGCCAGCAGGAGCTGGCAAATCTACCGTTGCACGTCAGGTAGCAGCCAAATTAGGTCTAGTATATCTAGATACAGGAGCCATGTACCGTGCCGTCACCTGGCTAGTACTGCATGAAGAAATTGCCCTAAATGATGAGTGTGCGATCGCAGAATTAGCCAATAGGTGTGTGATTGAACTGTCTCCAGGACAGAACTTACAATCTCCAGTCCAAGTGTGGATTAACCATCATGATGTTACCCAAGCAATTCGCTCACCTCAAGTAACATCTAATGTTTCCGCGATCGCAGCACAAAGCGCAGTGCGTCAAGCATTAGTGAAACAACAACAAAGGTGGGGTAAAAAAGGTGGTTTAGTTGCAGAAGGACGGGATATCGGTTCTCATGTTTTCCCCGATGCAGAAGTGAAAATCTTTTTAACCGCCTCTGTACAAGAACGCGCCCGTCGCCGTCTCCAGGACTTTAAAAAACAAAATCAGCCTGAAATATCTTTAGAACAACTAGAAAAAGATATTGCTGAACGCGACTGGAAAGATAGCACTCGCAAAGTTTCTCCCTTGAAGAAAGCGCCAAATGCTGTTGAAGTTATTACAGATGGTTTATCAGTAACCGAAGTCATAGAAAAAATTGTGGACTATTACCAGCAACGCTTATCTCAGTTTTAAGAGTCATTGCTGATTGGTCAATTGTCAATTATTAATAGCAGCAATTGACAATTGACTCTGGACAATTGACTCCACAAAGCATGAAAATAGTACTCCTCCTACACCCCTACACCCCCACACCCCCACACCCATTTTCAAGCTAAAGTTAATTTACATTAAGTCAAAGAATCTTAGAAGAAAGTCGCTATCCTAGAGGAAGAGCAGGACGATACTTTAACAAATGACCTTTAAAAACTTTCAGTTAAGTCTGTATCAACTCCGCCCCTGGCTCACTTTCATAGTAATTGCTTGGTTGCTAGGATCATTGGGCTTAGGCTGGTTGGTAAATTCATTGCTAATTATCGTTGGGCTACTTTTGCTCACACCTATTCTGGCATTTTTTGGATTTCGTTGGTGGTTGCAACGTAACCTAGTTACTGATCAATGTCCCGTTTGTAGATACGAATTTACGGGTTTGAATCAAACTCAGTTACAATGTCCTAATTGTGGAGAACTGTTGTTAGTACAACAGGGCCATTTTCAGCGCACTACACCCGACGGTACAATCGATGTGACAGCTGTTGAAGTACCAGCACAATCACTTGAAGATTAGTCATTAGTCATTGGGCATTGAGCATTGGGTATTGATTAATAATTACTATTTATTACAAATGACTAATGACTAATGACTAATGACTAATTCCGAAAAAGCTTGTGTGTGTTTACATACTATATCTATTACCTTGTCAGATGATACAGGTTTGGCGAGTAAATCTGTAGAGCCTGCCACTTTAGCTCGAATTTGATCTAAAGGACTATCACTATCTCTTAAAATAACTATGGGCGTATTAGCAAATAGGGAAATACGCCTGAGTTGAGCGCAGATTTCGTAACCATTGGTAACTGGTTGTACTAAATTCAAAAAGATTAAGTTTGGTCTGTACTCAATTAGAATCGGTAGAGCATGAACAGTATCTTGAATATTAATAAATCTAAACCCATTAGGAATGAGAATATTCTCTAGTGTTTGACTCACCGAAAGATTGTTATTTACACAAGCAATGCGTGGACTATTGGAAGTTGTGATTTTTTTAATCAAGGAATTGTTATTAACTTCAATAATTTGTAAGGGTAAGTCAAAAACTTCTACTAATTCAATGATTCCTTTGGATATATAAGGAAGCAAAGAATGGGTAACTAAAACTACACTTTGCTTCATTTTTACGGCTAAATCCCATAGAGTGTATTTGCCGTTAATTAAAGTTACAAAATTATTGTATACTGCTGAACTTACCTGTTTATGCAGTTGTTCTGGTTTTCGCAATATTGGCGCTAAATTAGGTGATATATTCTTCAGACCAGCTGCTAACCAATGTTGCCAAGACTCTTGCATGAGTTTTAAAGACATATCTGCATCGATGATCTTGACTGGTGCTTCTAAGATGATTTCTTGGTCGCGATCGCAACTTATAGAATAAAAATCGGCTTGTTGAGTAAGATCAAATAATAACTCTGCGGTAGTGTTTTCTATAACAGCCCTCATTTGTTCAGGCTTAATTTTTTGTTGATTATACAAAAATACTAGTAGACAATAATCCCAGTAATCAAGGGATAATTCTTGAGGGTGTAAATGTATCTTATCAATATCAATATTAGGGCAGTATTGAGCAATTTGTCGTCTTAACCGTCGGAAAGGATGAGTACCTGCTGTTGCCCAAATTATTTTACCACCGTGGTAATAGAAAATCCATTTTTGTCCATTAACACTTTTAATATTTAATTTACCACTATATTTTAATTGGGTACAACTTTTAAATTCATTAATTAATTTATTTACTACCACCATTTGCGAATGGTTCATATTTTCTCCTTCTATTAATATGATGAATAAATTATTTTTAAAATAGCTGTATTTCGATGTGTTGGTATATAAATTCCCTCAGTTCACAATGAAACTGAACTGGAAAATATATATTATGTCCGCTTGAACACTTGTATTATCTGCCCGTATCGGTAATGAGAAAAACCAATGACTAAGCTTTATCTCGTAACCAATTAGCTGGAATTAATATCATCCTATACATTGACCAAGAAGATTAAAACAGTATAAATTCTGAATTTATTTTTGTGTTAACTGTGTGGAAATTGTTGTCTATCTCTAACAATTTGATAGATAAATAGCTTCAGATTAGGCGTTTTGCTTTTTTGAGCAAACGTTATCCTAACTACAAAATCGATCCAATAAAGATGATATTTTAAAGTTTATTTTTATAATTAATCAAATAATTAATACCAGTATACTTAGGAAATTCCTATTCCTATAACTTTACGCTTCTATTTCTCAGGTTTGGTGTAATTTTTACAGTTAGCGATCGCTGCTCTAAGATTACCTTGATTTTCAGAAAGTAGTTTTAGACCTTGTTCTTTGTCTAAGCCTGTCCAGTGCATAAACAGCGCCAACTTTACCCATTTTCCACTGCGTTCTAATAGCAAATCTGATGCTTCACGACCTAAACCTGTTAAGTCTTGCAAGATTCGTAAAGCGCGATCGCGTAATTTGTTATTAGTCACGGCGACATCAACCATGCGATTTCCGTAGACTTTGCCCAAACGCACCATCACACCCGTAGACAGGATATTCAAAGCAAGCTTAGTTGCGGTTCCTGCTTTGAGGCGAGTAGAGCCAGCAAGCACCTCTGGGCCTGTTAACAGGCGAATATCAATATCTGCTTCTATACTCACTTGTTCAGCAGGTACACAAGCCATAAAAACTGTAGTAGCTCCCCGTTGACGAGCAGCATTGATTGCACCCTGAACATAAGGTGTTGTCCCACCAGCAGTAATACCAACGACTACATCTAGTTGGGTTATATGACGTTGGGCGATCGCCGCTTCTCCATCTTGAAAGCGATCTTCTAAATCTTCAGAACTGCGTAATAGCGCCCCAGCACCACCAGCAATAATTCCTTGTACAAGTTCTGGAGGCGTACAAAAAGTTGGTGGACACTCAGCAGCATCTAATACTCCTAATCGACCACTTGTCCCTGCACCAACATAAAACAGCCGTCCTCCCCGTTGCAAACACTCGGCGGTTCGTTCAATAGCTTGAGCCAATTGCATCTTCGCACCAGCAACCGCAGCTACTGCATTCTCGTCTTCGCGATTAAAAATTTCTACCAACTCTAAACAACTGAGTTGATCTAGATTCTGAGTATTAGGATTAACCTGCTCTGTGAGAAGATGCCCACGTTGCTGTAAATCAGTCATTTGTTTTTTGTCCTTAGTCATTGGTCATTAGTCATTGGTCTACGTAATCGTTGAAGTCCTAAGTCGCTAGAGGTGTGATGTTCCTCGTGTCTATTAGTCTAAAATAATTAACTTTGACAATTGACTAAGTAAGTGGGTCAAATTAAATATAAAACCTCACCCTCAATCCCTCTCCTTAGTAAGGAGAGGGAAGCCGGAGGCAGGGTGAGGTTTTATTTTATCTTTAATTACACCTACCTACTTAATGACTAATGACTCTTTATAGTAACCCTTCTAATCGGCGACGAATACTATCTAGTTCAGAATCAGACAATTGTGATTCTGGTGATGGTGATTCTTGGTTACTAGACTGGGTGTTAGTCTGTTTTTGCTCGATTTCAGAGTCTGGTTTCCAATCGGTTTCTTCTACGTTTACTTCTGGGGGAACCATTAAAGCACTATTTTCTGTCACCATTTGCCAATCATAGTCAGCACTTTGACAAAACTCTTTAATTTGTTCAGCATCAATTGCCTCAACTGCGGGTATCGGAAAATCTTGGGCTTCTAGCATCAAGGCAAAGCGCGTGGCGTCGTCTTCTGACTCAAACATCAGAATAGTATTGCGATCGCCTACTCGAATCGTGTGAATTCCTTCGTTATCTGTGCCAGCGTTAAAGATCAACACAAAAACACGCATGGGTGTAATCATCTTTCCTTTTTTTGGGGTCTACTATTAATTAAAGTTCTAGCTGGTCACTCGGGAAAAGGTTATGAGCTAATAGGGTTCAGTTAAGATTTTAAGTCTTTGGAAAAAAGGGTCTGCCTTTGCTGGTAATTGCGGTTTCGCTTTGAACTGAATCTGTGCGTCTTGTGGAGGAGGATGTCTTGGTGGTAGATTGCAACTATCCGTAACTCTTGGCAACTCACAAAACTTTAGAGTATATCTTAGCGAAACTTGGTGCTTACGAATAAAATTTTCTCCACAAAAATTTGGGTGCGATCGCACTCTCAATTCTTTCATGCAGCCCCCCTGAAGCTTTACGGAAATTCCACACAAATAAATCAATATGCTTTATGTTAGGTATAGGCTTAATATAAATTTAATAAAATTTGATTTGAGCTTGATTGAAACTTTATTCAGGCTTTGTGCGTCTAACTAAATGGGTCAAACTCATTATTTATAGAGCATTATACGATACTGTGTTTCTACCAACACAATGTATCGTCCTCACTATTTACATAAAAAGCGCTCTAATTATTGATTTTAGTGAGTTTTTTGACCAGCATCAATAGCACTTATTAAATCCAAGGTGTAAAAAATGACTTTTTTGTTCATTTGGTTGAAAAAAGCCTGGCCAACTTAATAGTGGAAAAGTATTCAAGATACTGCATATCTAATTTGAGTAAGCCGAATAAGTTAAGTGTGGTCGTTTGAGGATTCAAGCATGATTCGGATTAAAGATGTTGTGCAAAAGGCTTTATCAACGGGATACCTGACTGTAGAAGCAGAAAATCAGCTACGGCAATTACTGAGTACACAGTACGACCTTGAAGATTTTAATGCTTTTATGAGTTTGCAAGAAGCCGCCATGACAGGTAAAGTCAAGCAGGAGTCTCGCGAGCGTTGTGGGATCAAGTAGAGATTTGACTTGTGATGTCTCTATTTATTAACGTTCACGCTGATCATCCTCAATATCGTCTAAAAACCCCCAATCTTCTTCATTTACTTGATTTTTTTTATCGGTTGGATTATCTTTATCGGTGAAATCATCGCTTGATGATTGATATGGGGGAATAATTACTCGATAGTCTGCATCATAAATTGATTCAGTTTTGCCCACTCCAGAGTTTTTAGGTTCGCGGTAGCTGTAAGAATATGAAGAACCTGCTCGGAAACTGTCTGTAGGTTCTTGTCGGCGTTCATAGGTTTTCGAGTCTCTGACTTCCGTATTTTCAGATCTTGTGGACTGTGGCTTTTCCTCAAAATCCCAATCTTCGTTGTCGTTTGTTTCCCAATCATCATCTGGATTAGATTGAGATGAAGTTTTAGCCGCTGATGGTTGGGGACTAGTATAACTACTATTACTATAACTGTCGGTTGATTTTTCTCGCGTTGAGCGATCGCTCCTTGCTGTAGTTCTCCGAGATTTTGATGCAGCAGAAGTTGAGCGTTGTGGTACTGTCAAATAACTCGACAATTGAAATAAACCAGAGATCACTAAAGAGGTAGCACCACCAGCAGCAGTGCTGAACAAAATCCACATTGCTAAAGGTAATGATTTAGTCTGCACACCTAAAAAGACTAATGGGAGGATTGGGGACCAATTTTGCGCTAACAACAGCGCCAGTCCTCCCATAATCGCTACTAACAAAATTAATCGCAAAAGAGCCATAAGGAATACAAAGGATGAAGGATGTAGACGCGCCTACGGTGCAGGGTAGGATGAAGTATCAAAGATTAAGGTAGAAGATAAAAAGCAGAAAATAAAAGGTAAAAGCAAAATCACTCATACTTGAGACTTCATACTTCATACTTTATCCTTCATCCTTTAAAGACGACCTTGCCAACGTTGAATGGGAATACAATCAATATCTAATTGATCTAAAGCACGGGCAACTACAAAATCAACTAAATCCTCAATGCTTTGAGGATTGTGATACCAAGCAGGAATAGCAGGTACAATTCTAACTCCGCTTTCGGCAAGGGTGGTTAAGTTGCGTAAATGAATCAAGCTAAAAGGAGTTTCACGGGGAACAAGGACTAGTTTTCGTCCTTCTTTTAGCTGCACATCTGCGGCTCGTTCTAATAAGTCGGAACTTAACCCTGCTGCTAGCTTGGCTACCGTACTCATACTACAGGGAATTATAATCATTCCTAAAGTACGAAAGGAACCACTAGCGATATTCGCTCCCACATCTCCCCAAGGATGACAGCGCAATTTTCCTCCTGTTTCAACTCCTGCTTGTTGTCGCCAAAATTGCTCTTGTTGAACAGGTTCTACAGGCATACGAATATCCTGCTCAGATTGCCAAACCATGTAGGTTGATTTAGAAGCAACTAATTGAATTTCATAATCGGCTGCAAGCAAATATTTTAAAGCACGAACTGCGTAGATTAAACCAGATGCACCTGTAATTCCTAAGATGAGTGGCTTGTTATTGTTGGACACGTTTCTCAAATATGGGGAAAGGGGATTGGGGATTGGGGAAGGTGGGGTCCCCTCTGGGGAACTCGGGGCCCCCACTCCCCCCAAGGGAGTGGGGATTA